>NZ_JCBANA010000022.1:0-87267 GCF_059760725.1 Achromobacter sp. 1014246743 | reverse complement strand
CGGGCGTGCGCTAACACGCACCACTGGAAGGTCGGTCTTTACCTGGCGGCATTCCACCTTGCCACAGCCGATGCCACGGAGAAAGTTTCTTCGTCACGGGTGTCGTGCATGACGACTATTGGGCTTCAGATTCCCTCGGGCGCATCGAGGTTGCCCGCCACCACGAAGCCCCTCGCCCTCGGCTACGAGTGTGCAGAAATGGCATGCCGCTAGAGCGGGGTGGGGCGGTGGGGTTTGCGTCGCTCGCCCCAGGCCGGCCGCGCGGGCGGCCTTTTGGGGCTTTCGCATTGCGGTGCGTCGTGACGGTGTTCGCTGCGCGCTGATGGTGGTCCCGTTTGAGGCCATGCGCGCTTCAGGCGCATAGCCCGCAGTGCTACGACGCAAGACGGCGTGTAAGCCCCAAAAGGCCGCCCGCGCGGCCGGCCTGGGGCGAGCCCCGCAAGATCTCTCTCTTCCCCCTCGCCGCTGGCAAAAACGCCAAGCACACTGACCGTCCCAGCATCCGGCAAATTGCAGCTGCGGTTAGCCTGTTGCGTTGGTGGCCTGTGAGGGCGGGGCGTGTAGATGCGCCCGAGGGAATCCGTAGGGAAGGCCGAAGGCCTGTACGAGGATGACGAAGGGGCAGTCCGGAGCGAAGGCTCCGGACCGCAATCGTAGCCCCGCCCTCACAGGCCACCAACGCAACAGGCGGCTCAAGAACCCCTGAGCCGCCCGTACAAAACAACCATCAAACCAATACAAAAAACCTACGGCAACGCATCCGCCACACCCAAGTCAGCAGCCAGCGTCTTCAACCCGTCCCAGATGCGGGAGTCGAATTCCAGGGAGTCTGCGTTCAGGGCGCGGTTGCGGGCTTCGTATTCGCCGGGGTATTGGACGCCGTCCACGCCTGGTTGCGGCGGGCAGGCGTGCAGGTAGTCGATGAACGCGCCCACTTCCATCGAGCGCCAGTCCGTATTGAAGTCCACCTGCGGGTCCAGCAGCAGCGCGAACATATTGTTCGTTGCCACCCCGTTGCGCGGATGTTCCGGCTGGATCGTGCCGCCGCCCGACAGCACGCCGGCCAGCAGTTCCGCTACCAGGCCCATCGCGTAACCCTTGTGGCCGCCGAACGGCAGCAGCGCGCCGGGCGGGTCCGCGAACAGCGCGTTCGGGTCCGTCGTCGGGTTGCCCTGGGCGTCGATCAGCGATCCCGGCGGGGCTTGCTCGCCCTTGGCGGCCAGCACCCGGGCCTTGTTCACCGCGATCGAACTTGTCGCCATGTCCACGATGAACGGCGGCCGGCCGCCAGGCAGCGGGCCGGCGAAGCACAGCGGGTTCGTCGTCAGGCAGGCGCGGGCGCCGCCGAACGGCGCGACCGTGGGGGCGCGGTTGATCACGTTGGTGAAGGCCAGCAGGATCAGGCCCTTGGCCGCCACCATCTCGCCATAGTGGCCCATGCGGCCCAGGTGATGGCTGCGGCGCAGCGTCAGGATGCACTGGCCGTGTTCCTGCGTGCGTTCGATCGCCTTTTCGATCACGACCTTGCCCACGTGCTGGCCCAGGCCGTTGTGGCCGTCGTACGCCAGCATCGCGCCGCGGTCGTTCAGCAGCTCGGGGCGGCCGTCGGCTTGCGCCAGGCCGTCGCCCAGCACGCGGCGGTAATTCGTCAGGATCGACAGGCCGTGGCTGGTGTAGCCGACCCGGTCGGACTCCACCAGATGCTCGGCCACGTCGCGGGCGATGTCTTCCGGCACGCCTTGCGCGACCAGCACGCGGCGTCCGAATTCATTGGCTTGGGCGATAGAGATTTTCATGATGCGGCCTCCTTACAGCCAGCCCAGCCAGCGCCAGTAGGTCATGCCCATCAGGATCATCAGCGCGTAGCCGATGAGGGTGACCAGGATGCCCACCTTTGCGAACTGCTTGGCATTGAAGGTTTCCGTGCCCAGGCACACCATGTTTTGCGGGGCGTTGATCGGCAGGATGAAGCCGTAGCTCACCACGAAGCCCAGCAGCATGGTCATGCCCAGCCGGCTGAAGTCGCCCGGCAGCGTGGCCAGCACCGAGATCAGGATCGGCAGCATGGCCGAGGTCAGCGCCGTGGCGCTGGCGAAACCCAGGTGGATGATGATCAGGAACGCGGCCAGGATCGCGAAGATCGCCAGCGGTCCCAGGTGATCCAGGCCCGTGTGTTGCACGACCTGGTTACCCAGCCATTGGCCGGCCTGCGTGGTCAGCAACGCGGTGCCCAGACTGATGCCCACGCCGAACACGATCACCGTGCCCCATGGGATACGCGATTGCACGTCTTTCCAGGTCATCACGCCAAAGCGCGGCAGCATCAGCAGCACCAGGCCGAAATAGGTGGTCGACGTCGTGTCGAAGCTGTGCAGCTTGCCTTCGGTGGACCAGAACAGCAGCAGCATCACCGACACCGCCATCAGGCGCTTTTGCGCGCCGGTCATGGGGCCCAGTTCAAGCAGCGATTTTTCGACGGCTTCCTTGCCCCCCGCGATGCTGTCGCTTTCCGGCGGCAGCAGCTTGAGCACAATGATGATCAGCACGGCCGACATGATCAGCGACCACGGTGCGCCGGCGATCAGCCAGTCCGACCAGGCCACGCGCTGGCCCAGCATCTTTTCCATGAAGCCGACCGTCAGCAGGTTCTGTGCGGCGGCGGTCTGGATGCCGACGTTCCAGATGCTGGTGGCCTGCGCCACGATGATCATGATGCCGGCGGCGATGTTCGAGCGCTTGTCCACGCCGAATGCGGCGATGACACCCATCATGATGGGCACCACGGCGGCGCTGCGGGCGGTGGCGCTGGGCACCACCAGGCTCAGCACGATCGTCACTGCGATACATCCGATCAGGATGCGGCGCGTGCTCGTGCCGACCTTGGACAGGGTCACCAGCGCGATGCGCCGGTCCAGCCCGGTGAACGTCATGGCCGCGGCGATGAACAGCGCGCCGGTGACCAGCGCCAGCGCCGAGTTGGCAAAGCCCGTCAGTGCCATGCTGATGGCGGCGGACGTGCCGTACAGCACGCCGGGGTCTTTGATTGTCGGAGCCGTGCCCAGCAGGAAGGCCATCAGCGTCGTGATCATGATCGCGCTGGCTTCGTAGGACACGGCTTCGGTAATCCAGACCACCACCGCGAATGCCAGGATGGCCAACATGCGGTGGCCGGCAACCGGCAGGTCGGCCGGCAAGGGCAGCATCAGCACGCCGATCATCACGATGAAACCGGCGATGAGTCCGATTGGGATTTTTGCTTTCTTTGGGGCTTGCGAGGCAGGGACAGCGGCTGGCGCAGTCATATCCATCTCCGGTTGAGGTCAAACTGACGGCACGTCGCAACCAGGCCAGGGGCGTGATCAAAGCGAAGTGCCGACGCTACAGAATGATCGTGACGGCATTAAGGAAAACCCGTATTGATATGGGTCAATCCGGTGGAGATTCGTGCTTGTGGAAAACCCATCCCGCGCATTATGCTCGTCGCCCCGCGGTGGTCGCAACCGTGTAATTGTTGCGTAAATGCGAACAGCTGCCTCGGGCGGGGGCGATAACGAACGTCTAATTCGTTCGTGTTATGAAATGAATGGAATCAGCCCAATGCCAGGCGCAACTGTTCGTCCAGGTGCAGCGTGGGGGCAACGCGCCAGCCGCTCTGGGCGTAGCGCAGCCAGCGGCCCAGCACCAGATGCGTCAGCAGGCTCGCGTGCGCGGCGACGTTGGCTTCGGGCGGCAGGCCGCCATCGGTGACCGCGATGCGCAGCGATTGCTTCAGCGATGCTTCGATGCGATCGTTGATGTGGTTGATGCGTTCCTGCAGGCGATTGTCTTCGGTGACCAGCGCGTCGCCGGTCAGCACCCGCGTCATGCCCTTGTTGCGTTCCGAGAACGTCAGCAGCATCGACACGGTTTTGTGGGCTTGCGACAGGCCATAGGGCTCGGCGGTCGCGATCTGGTTCACCAGCGTGAAAATGCTGGTTTCGATGAATTCGATCAACCCTTCGAACATCTGCGCCTTGCTGGCGAAGTGTCGGTACAGCGCGGCTTCAGAGACCTGTAGCCTGGCAGCCAGCGCGGCGGTGGTGATGCGCGACGCGTGCGGCTGCTCCAGCATCTCGGCCAGGGTCTGCAGAATCTGGGTCTTGCGCTCGCCGGGTTTGCTCGCCATGGACGGGTCTGGTCTTACGCAGGCTGACGGTGGATGAAAAGAGGGCGCCGGGCGCTATCCCCGCAAGGGACGCCGGCGCAACAGCAAATCACTGACGGAGTTTACCCGCAAGTCGACGTAAGCCGGCCGCTGCGAACGGCCGCGCGTGAACGGCGTGCCGGGGTGGAAAACGTGCACCGTGCGCAGCCCCGCCTGACGGGCGCCGCGCAGGTTGGCCAGCGTGTCTTCCACCAGCACGGCCTGGCGCGCCGGCACGCCTTCGCGCGCCAACACGTAGCGCAGCAGCGCGGGCGAGGGTTTGGGGCGGAACTCGCCGTGCAGCCGCATGTGCTCGATCGCCCACAGGCTATCGAACTGGCGCAGGATGCCCAGCCGCCGCAACACCGCACGGGCGTAATGAAGCGGCGCGTTGGTCAGCAGCACCTTGCGTCCGGGCAGTTGGCGCAGCTTGTAGGCCAGCGCTTTTTCGGCGCGCACCAGTGGATTGACGTCGAAGTCGTGGCTGCGATGCAGGAAGTCGTGGGGGTCCACGCCGTGGTGGCGCACCATGCCGATCATGGTGGCCCCGTAGCGTTTCCAGTATTGCTTGCGCACCTGGTTGGCCGTGTCGACATCGACGCCCAACGCCTCGACCACCGCCATGGTCATGCCATGGTCGATGCGCGGGAAGATCGCGTGCGAGGTGTCGTGGAGCGTGTTGTCCAGATCGAACAACCACAGGCGCCCGGGGGCGCCTGTGGCCATGCGGCGCGAGCGGCGCTGGCGCACCGCCGGCCGCAGCAGGGTGCGCTGCGCTCGCATCAATGCGAGCTGATCATCGTGCCAACGCCTTGGTCGGTCAGGATTTCCAGCAGCAGGCAGTGCGGCACGCGGCCGTCGACGATGTGCACCGAGTTGACGCCGTTCTTGGCGGCGTCCAGCGCGGACGAGATCTTGGGCAGCATGCCGCCCGAGATCGTGCCGTCGGCGAACAGTTCGTCGATGGTCTGGGCCGACAGGCTGCGCAAGAGCTTGCCTGCCTTGTCCAGCACGCCCGGGGTGTTGGTCAGCATCAGCAGTTTTTCGGCGCCCAGCACTTCGGCCATCTTGCCGGCGACGACGTCGGCATTGATGTTGTAGGCCGTGCCGTCTTCGCCGTAACCGATGGGCGAGATGACGGGGATGAACTGGTCGTCCTGCAAGGCCTTGACCACCGCCGGCTCGACCAGGGTGATGTCGCCCACGAAGCCGATGTCGATCGGTTCGGAGGGGTTTTCCTTGTTGGCCATCAGCTTTTTCTGCGCCTGGATCAGGCCGCCGTCCTTGCCGGTCAGGCCCACGGCCTTGCCGCCGACCTCGTTGATCATCATGACGATGTCCTGCTGGACCTGGCCGCCCAGCACCCACTCGACCACTTCCATGGTTTCGGCGTCGGTGACGCGCATGCCCTGGATGAAGGTGCCTTGCTTGCCGATGCGGCGCAGCGCGTCGTCGATCTGCGGACCGCCGCCGTGCACCACCACCGGATTCAGACCCACCAGCTTGAGCAGCACCACGTCATGCGCAAAACTGCGCTGCAATCGCTCTTCCGTCATGGCGTTGCCGCCGTACTTGACCACGATGGTTTTGCCGTGGAATCGTCGGATGTAAGGCAGCGCTTCGGAAAGCACCGCGGCTTTGACAGCAGGAGACGAGACGGCAGCAGGGTCGGGGGTGTCGGTCATGGCAGCTAAGTCGGCAATAAGTAGAGTATGAAAGTTAGAGGTTGGAAGCCCGCGCGCCGCTGACGGCGCGATGGCGTTGCCCCCCGAGGGGGCGTGGGGTCCCGCAGTAAAAAATGCCTGCACAGGAACGCGTCGGGGACGCGGTAGCGCAAGCATACGACGGATTGTAGACCCCACAGGTTTCTTATGCTTTAAACCCATGTTTATATGCCCGACAAATAACCGGCATTCGGGTAAATTGGGGGCGTTTTCACAACGGAGCGCCCCTCACAAGGGGGCATCTCCCCACCGGCTGGGCATATGCCCCCAATTTCTACCTATAAAAGAGGCAACTCATGCGTTTGAACTTCGTCCGCTCTGCCCTGGTGGCGTCGGCCCTCCTGGTGTCGGTCACCGCCGCCCACGCTGAAAAGATCGTCGTGGGAGCCACCCAGGTCCCGCACGCCGAGATCCTGGAAGTGGTCAAGCCCCAGCTCGCCAAGGAAGGCGTGGATCTGGACATCAAGGTCTTCAGCGACTACGTGCAGCCCAACCTGCAACTGGTGGACAAGCAGCTGGACGCGAACTTCTTCCAGCACAAGCCCTACCTGGACAGCTTCAACAAGGACCGCAAGGCCACGCTGGTGCCCGTGGCCCTGGTGCACGTCGAGCCCTTCGGCGGTTACTCCAAGAAGATCAAGAGCCTGGCCGAGCTGAAGGACGGCGCCACCGTCGCCATCCCGAACGATCCGTCCAACGGCGGCCGCGCGCTGGTGTTGCTGCAAAAGCAGGGCGTCATCAAGCTGAAGGACCCGTCCAACATCCTGGCGACCGCCGCCGATGTGGTCGAGAACCCCAAGAAGCTGAAGTTCCGTGAACTCGAAGCCGCCATGCTGCCGCGCTCGCTCGATGACGTCGACCTGGCCCTGATCAACACCAATTACGCGCTGGAAGCCGGCCTGGTGCCGACCAAGGACGCGCTGTTCATCGAAGGCGCCGATTCGCCCTACGCCAACGTCCTGGTGACGCGCTCGGACAACAAGGACGCGCCCGGCATCAAGAAGCTGGTCAACGCGCTGCACTCGGCCGAAGTGAAGAAATTCATCCAGGACAAGTACAAGGGCGCCGTGGTCCCGGCGTTCTGATACGACGCGAGGACAGACCCTGTTGCGCAAACCGCCCGCCTGTCGGGCGGTTTTCTTTTGAGGCTCAGGCAATGCGCCATGGCCGCTGGGCGGGCAGCGGCTGCCAGCTACGCACGGACGAAAAAAAATCGCCCGGTGGCCGAGCGGCTTGGCATGCGATGGGAGCCGGGTTCAGCCGGCCGCCAGGGCCTTTTCGACAGTGGCGTGGAATTCGGCTACGTCGTATTCGCCCAGATAACGCTTGATGACGCGTCCCTGTTTGTCGATCAGGAATGCCGTGGGCGTCAGGCGGATATCGCCGAAGGCGCGAGCGATGTCGCCCTTGCTGTCCAGCGCCACCGGGAACGGCAGCTTGCGGCTTTCGGCGAAGTTCAAGACAAAATTGGGCGGGTCGTAGTTCATGGCGACCGCGATGGCCTCGTAGCCCTTGCCGGCGTACTCGTTATAGGCCGAGATGGTTTCCGGCATCTGCTTGACACAGGTGACGCAGCTGGTGGCCCAGAACTTCACCAGCACCACCTTGCCGCGCAGGTCCTGCATGGAGAAGGTCTTGCCTTCCAGGGTGGTGAAAGTGACGTCCGGCGCGGTCTGCGCAGGGCGCACGGCGAACCAGGCGCCAACGCCGACCGCCACGAGGACGGCCAGGGCTACGATGGCTTTTTTCATTTGATGGGCATGGCTTCAACGGCGCTGCCACCGCTGGGGGCAGGGGCGGCGCTGCTGCTGCCGGCTGCGCCCGAGCTGTTCTCGATGGGGGCCTTGGTTTCAGGGGAATTCGACTTGCTGCTGTTCGACAGGCGAATGGCTTCTTCGCGGCTGATGGTTTCGAACAGTTTTACCACCTTTGCGACGCCGCCGACATCGGCCGCGGCATTGGCGGCGTAATCGCCTTCGGCCTGGGTCAGCTTGCCCATCAGGTACACGACGCTGTGGTCGGTGGTCAGGGCGATGGTGCCGGACGGCACGTACTTGGTGTTGATCAGGGTGGTCTTGACCTTGGAGGTCAGCCAGGTGTCGTTCGAGCGCACGCCGAACGAGGCGATCGGGCCGACGTTGAGCTGGTTGACCACCTGCTTGACGTTTTCGACGCCCTGGGCGATGGCGGTGGCTTGCGACTTGGCTTCTTCGGTGGGCACGTCGCCGGTCAGCAACAGGTGGCCGCCGTAGGCCATGGCGTTGACGCGGGCCGTGTCGCCCAGCTTCTGCGAGATCTGGCTCTGGGCCTTGAAGGCCATGTTCTGGTCTTCGAGCTGGATGCCCGAGGTACGCCGGTCGGTCACGACCACCGCGGTGGTGGCGGCGGCACCGCCCACGATCAGGGGTGCGCAGGCCGACAGCGACAGGGCGGCGCCGGACAGGGCAGCGGCCAGCAGCAGGGGGCGGGCGGCGGTTCGGACGTCAGGAATCATTCGGTGTCTCCAAGCAGAAGAGCGTCTATGCCGTCGCAAAGCGCGTGCAGCAGCAGTATATGGACTTCCTGGATGCGCATCGTGCGATCGCTGGGAACACATAGATGGACGTCCATCGGCGTAATGAGTTCCCCCATGACGCCGCCGCCCTTGCCGGTCAGGGCCAGCACATGCATCTCCCGGCTGGCCGCGGCTTCCATGGCCCGGACCACGTTGGGCGAATTGCCGCTGGTGGAAATGGCCACGAGCACGTCGCCGGCCTGGCCGAAGGCATTCACCTGGCGCTCGAAGACTTCGTCGAAACCGTAGTCGTTGCCCACCGCGGTCAGGATGGAGGTATCGGTATTCAGGGCGATGCCGGCCAGGGGCAGGCGTTCGCGTTCGAAGCGGCCCACCAGTTCGGCGATGAAATGCTGGGCGTCAGCCGCCGAGCCGCCATTGCCGCACGCCAGAATCTTGCCGTTGTTGGCCAAGGCGCCGAATAGCACGTCCACCGCCACTGCCAGCGGTTCGGCCAGGACGTTCATACTTTGTTCGCACGCAGCCATGGCGTCGCGAAAGTGCGACGTCATACGAGAGGTCATATCCATGGGCGCGATTATCTCACGCGCCAGCCGAAATCAGCCCAGCTCGAACGCCGCGCGCAGCCATTGAACCTGGCCGCCGTCGAAGAGCACGGCATCGAAGCGGGCGGCCGGCACCGCGCCCTGCCAATGGCGCCTGGCCAGTTCCGGCAGCCAATGGGCCGCGGCGCGCGCCAGCCGCCCCTGCTTGGCGCGGTCGATGCTGGCCGCGGCACCGCCGAAGGCGTCGGCCCGCCGCGACCGCACCTCGACAAACACCAGGATGTCGCCATCACGCATGGCCAGGTCGATTTCTCCCGCACGACACGCCAGGTTGCGGGCCAGCAGTACCAGGCCGCCGGCCTGCAGCAGGCGCAGGGCCGCGTCTTCGTGGCCGTCGCCGGTGCGTTGGCGGGGTGAGCGGCGGGCCGGCGGCCGGTCGGATGGATCGGGCCGCCGCGCGGCGCGGCGACGTCGCTTGTCGGCGCGCCGGCGGGCGGCCAGGGCCAGTTCGAAGGCAAGGGTGTCATCCATCAGGCGGGTTCCGGAAGCGGGCGGCGATGGCGGCTACACTGGCATGGTTTTCCGTGTAAGCAGGCAGCAATGAATCAAAATGTCTCACCCCCGGTGGCCGGCGATGCCTGGACCCGCGTCGCTGAACGCGTGGCAGGCCAGCATTGGCCTGCGCAGGCGCTGTATGTGGTGGCCACACCGATCGGCAACCTGGGCGACCTGGGGCTGCGCGCCTGGCACGCGCTGCAACGCGCCGACGTGATCGCGGCCGAAGACACCCGCGCCAGCCGCACGTTGCTGGACGCCTGGGGGGTGACCACCCCCTTGATGGCCGCCCATCGCCACAATGAAGCCGCGGCCGCGCAGGCCATCTGCGAACGCCTGGCCCAGGGGCAGCGCGTGGCGCTGGTCTCCGATGCCGGTGCGCCCGCCGTCAGCGATCCCGGAGCCCGCGTGGTGCGCGCGGTGCGCGAGGCCGGTTTCACCGTGGTGCCGGTGCCGGGCCCCAGCGCCGTGATCACGGCCTTGATGGGCAGCGGGGTCACCACCGATGAAAACCCTGCCTATGCCTTTGCCGGCTTCCCGCCGTCCAAGGCCGTCGCCCGCCAGCGTTGGCTGCGCAACTGGTGTGCGCTGCCCGCGCCGGTCGTGATGTTCGAATCGCCGCATCGCCTGGCGGCCACGCTGGCCGACCTGCTCGAAGTCTGTGGCCCGGACCGCCACCTGACCGTGGCGCGCGAGCTGACCAAGCGCTTCGAGGAAATCGCCACCTTCACGCTGGGCGAGTCCGCGGCCTGGCTGGCGGCGGACTCGCACCGCGAACAAGGCGAGTTCGTCCTGATCGCGCACGCCCGGCCCGGCCAAGAGGCCGACGACGAAGCCGACCCGCGCACCGACGCGCTGCTGGATGCCTTGCTGGAAACGCTGTCCTTGCGCGATGCGTCCAAAGTGGCGGCCAAGGTCACCGGGCTGCCGCGGGACGTTCTGTACAACCGGGCCCTGGCCCGCAAGAATTCGTAAGACATGGTTTACACAGCTGTCGCTCCCAAGCGTTCCGGCCAACCCGACGAACGCATCGTCTACCGTGATATCCCCACCCCGCTGGGCGAAATGCGCCTGGTCGCCAGTTCCAAGGGCCTGCGCGGCGCCTGGTTCACGGACCAGACGCTGCTGCCCTCGGCCGAAGGCTGGACCCGCGCGGACGCCGATCCCATCCTGGAACAGGCGCGCCGTGAGCTGGACGAGTGGTTTGCCGGCCAACGCCGCGACTTCGACGTGGCGCTGGATCCGGTCGGCACGTCCTTCCAGCACGAAGTCTGGCGCGCGTTGTGCGCCCTGGATTTCGGCCAGCTTGCCAGCTACGGCGAGCTGGCGCGCATCGTGGGCCGCCCCAAGGGCGCGCAGGCCATCGGCGGCGCGGTGGGGCGCAATCCCATCATCATCATCATTCCGTGCCACCGCGTGATCGGCGCCGATACCTCGCTCACGGGCTTTGGCGGCGGTTTGCCGCGCAAGCAGGCGTTGCTGGAACACGAGGGCAGCCGTTATCGCAGCCGCAACCCGCGCGCACGCCGGGTGTGCGATGGCCAGGTCGAACTGCCGTTCGAACCGCCGGCCTTCGACTGGCCGCGGGCGCAGTAGGCCCGCGATGGCAAACGGGCTTATTGCGACGCGATGCTCGGCGTGATGCCGATGCGATCAGACACAAGCTGCACGGCATTCATGGCGCTCTGGCGATCGGGGTAGGGTCCGATCTTGACGCGGTACAGGTTGTTGGATTGCTCGACGCTGGCGGGCGGTGCGCCCGCGGTGCCCAGCTGCGTATTGATGCGGCTGACCAGCGATTGCGCATTGGCCGGCTGGCTGAAAGCCCCCACTTGCAGGTAGACGCTGCCGATGCCCCCCGCAACCGGCTGGCGCACGGGCGCGCTGCCCGGTGCGGGCGCAGGTTGCTGCACCAGCGGTTGGGGCTCCAGCGAGGTCGGCGCTGCGGCCACGGGCGTGGCGACCGGCGTGGCGCCAATGGCCGACGCGGGCGTTGCGGCGGGGGTGCCTGATGAGGCCAGTCGGCGGATCTCGTCCTGCGGAATGCTCTCGACCACGACCTGGCCGCTGCCCGGCCCGATGATGCCCAGCTTGTAGGCCGCCACGTATGACAGATCCATGATGCGATCGCTGTGGAAGGGCCCCCGGTCATTGACCCGCACGATGATCGTCTTGCCGTTGACCAGGCTGGTGACGCGCGCGTAGCTGGGAATCGGCAGCGTGGTGTGCGCGGCCGTCATGGCGTACATGTCGTAGGGTTCACCGATCGACGTCGAGTTGCCGTGGAATTTCTTGCCGTACCAGGACGCGATGCCTTGCCGCTTGTAGGGCTGGCCGGTCGTGTCGGGCACGTAGCGCTGGCCGAACACCACATAGGGCCGGTTGGCGCCGCTGGCGTAGGGTTCGATGCGCGGCACCGCGTCCGGCACCTGGTCCAGGTTGGACGGCGGGTTGGCGTCCGGGCCGTCGTCCTTGTAGTACCCGCCGCCTTTCTTGCGGCCTCCGGTGGAAGAGCAGCCGGCCACGGCAATGGCCAGCAACAACATCATCAGGAAGGTCAGCGGGCGGTGCAGGGTCATGCGGACTCGTCGGGCAGTTGGGTGCGATGGCGCACCAGCAGCGGGTCATGGTCGGCAAAGCGCTTGGCGAGCTGTTCGACCACATAGACCGAACGGTGCTGCCCGCCGGTGCAGCCGATGGCCACCGTGAGGTAATTGCGGGTGTCTTGCGTGTATTGCGGCAACCAGCGATTCAGGAAACCGGCGATGTCGTCGATCATCTGTCCCACCTGGTCGTAGCCGGCCAGCCAGGTCGCGACGGGCTCGTCGCGGCCGGTCAGCGGGCGCAGGTTGCGGTCGTAGTAGGGATTGGGCAGGCAGCGCACGTCGAAAACGAGGTCTGCGTCGCGCGGCACGCCGCGCTTGTAGGCGAACGATTCGAAGGTCAGCACCAGCGGGGCGCGATCCGCCTGGATCAGGTCGCGGATCCAGGCGCGCAGTTGGCCCGGCGTGAGTTCCGACGTGTCGATGACGTGTTCCTGCTCGCGCAGGGGCGCCAGCAGCTCGCGTTCCAGGGCGATGCAGTCGGTCAGCGACGGGGCGGTGCCGCCGCGTTGCAGACGATCGGTCAGGGGATGGCGGCGGCGCGATTCGGAATAGCGCTGCACCAGGGTGTCGGTGCTGGCATCCAGGAAGACCACGCGCAGGCTGGTGCCCATGGCGCGCAGCGCGGTGACCACATCGGGCAGTTCGGCCAGTTCGCCGGGGGAGCGCACGTCAATGGCGACGGCCACGCGTTCCAGGCCGTCGTCACGGGCGTTGGCGATGAATTCGGTCAGGAACCGGACGGGCAGGTTGTCGACGCAGGTATAGCTGGCGTCCTCGAGCATGCGCAGGGCGACGGATTTGCCTGAGCCTGAGATGCCGGTTACGAGGACGACTTTCAACATGGACATGATTGTGGCACGCTTTTCCGGGACGATGCCGGCGGGTTGGCATCTGATATGGCCGTAAACTGCAAATCTGCGCCTGTACCGATCAGTACGCCCTGACGTAAGCTCGGGCATCCGCACAAGAGAGAGATTCACCTACGTGCCCCGCCGTCATGCGCCTTGGGGGGTTGGAATTCGACTTTTGTTAACTGGTCCTAGATGTTAGCCCTCATTTCCTTTTGTAGTGTTTCACTGCCGCGGTTTTGGGCCAAATGTCGTCTGTTGGCCGCCACGCTGATCGCGTTTGCAGCGGCGCCCGCGATGGCGCAGGACACGCCGCAGGTCTTGCAGCCGGGCACCATGGAGGCCCGTGTGGCGGCCTGTACGGCCTGTCATGGCGTGCAGGGCCGTGCGGGCGCCGACGGCTACTACCCCCGCCTGGCGGGCAAGCCGCAGGAATACCTGTATCACCAGCTGTTGAATTTCCGCGACGACCGGCGTCAGTACCGGCCCATGTCGCACCTGCTGGCGGGCCTGCCGGACGCCTACCTGCATGACATGGCGGCGTACTTCGCCGCGCAGCACGCGCCGTATCCGCCGCCCGTGCGTGCCGAGGTCTCCAGTGCCACGCTCGAGGCAGGGCGCACCCTGGCACTGACGGGTGACGCTACCCGCGGGCTGCCGGCCTGTGCGGCCTGCCACGGGGCGGCCCTGGGCGGCCTGCTGCCTGCCGTGCCCGGCCTGCTGGGATTGCCGCGCGACTACATCGGTTCGCAGATCGGCAGCTGGAAGAATGGTCTGCGCCGCGCCGCCGCGCCCGACTGCATGGCCGACATTGCCAACAAGCTCACGCCAGAAGACATCGGCGCGCTGGCGGCATGGCTGTCGTCGCAGCCGGTGCCTGACACCTATGGCCCCGAGCCCGCCGGCTCCTTGCGTCTGCCCGCCGAGTGCGGCAGCCAGGCGCAACGGTAACGGGGGCGAACGATGACGCTGATGAAAAAAATCCTGGGGTTCCTGCTGGCGCTGGCCGTGGTCGGCGTGGGCGCCGTGTATTGGCTGGGCACGCGCGATGATGCCAGTACTGGCCCCACCGCCGCGCCATCCGATCCGCAGCAGCGGATCGAGCGCGGTCGCTACCTGGCGCTGGCCGGCAATTGCATGGCCTGCCATACCGCGCGGGGCGGGCAGGCCTATGCGGGCGGCACCCCCATTCCCACGCCGTTCGGCACGATCTACGGCCCCAACATCACGCCGGACGAAAAGACCGGCATCGGCGCCTGGAGCGCCGACGACTTCTGGCAGGCCCTGCACAACGGCAAGTCGCGCGATGGGACTTTGCTGTACCCGGCCTTTCCGTACACGGAGTACACCCGAATCAGCCGGGCCGACGCTGATTCGCTGTATGCGTTCTTGCGCACCGTGACGCCGGTCAGCCAGCCCAGCCGGCCGCCCGAACTGGATTTTCCCTACGACCAGCGCGTGTTGCTGGCAGCCTGGCGAACGCTGTATTTCAAACCCGGCGTGCAGGAAGCGGATCCCGGCCAATCGGCCCAATGGAATCGCGGCCGCTACCTGGTCGAAGGCCTGGGCCATTGCGCCGCCTGTCACGCGCCGCGCAACAGCCTGGGCGCGACCCGCGCGGCTGACGGTCTGACCGGCGGCGTCATCCCGGGATTGGAGTGGTATGCGCCGCCCTTGACCAACGACCCGCGGGCCGGCCTGGGGCGCTGGTCGGCCCAGGATATTGCCGACCTGCTGCAAACCGGTATGGCAGCGCACTCCAGCGCCAGCGGCCCGATGGCCGAAGTGGTGCTGGGCAGCACGCAGCACCTGACGGGCGAGGACGCGCTGGCGATGGGCGTGTATCTCAAGTCATTGCCCGATACGCCGGCTTCGACCGACCGGCCCACCGCCGCCGTATCGCCGGCCGCGATGGAGCTGGGTGGCAAGATCTATCGCCAGCAGTGTGTGCAGTGCCACCAGGCGGCAGGCGAGGGCAGCCCGGGCGCGTGGCCCGCGTTGGCCGGCAACCCCACCGTAACCGCGCCATCGCCCCTCAATGCCATCCGCATGGTGCTGGACGGCGGCTTTGCGCCGGCCACCGCGACCAATCCGCGGCCGCATGGCATGCCGCCCTACGGCCAATTGCTCAACGACAACGATGTCGCCATGCTGGTGTCCTACATCCGCAACAGCTGGGGCAATGAAGCGGGCGGGGTGACGCCGCTGGAGGTCAAGCGCGCCCGCGCTGCCTCGACCCGCAACTGATCAGCGGCGCCGCGCGGCCTGGCTGCAGGCTGCGCGCGCCATCTCGCCCAATACGCGGATGGCATCGGCCTGGCCTTCGTCCCACAGATGGCCGTAGTTCAGGCGCAGCGCATTGCCGAACTGGCCGCTGGCCGAGAAGATCGGGCCCGGCGCCACGCTGATGCCGCGCGCCAATGCTTGCCGATGCAGGGCCAGCGCATCCACCGCGGCCGGCATTTCCAACCATAGGAAGAAGCCGCCTTGTGGCCGCGTCACGCGGGTGCCTGCGGGAAATTCACGGGCAATCGCATTGGCCATCAAGTCCTGCTGGGTCTGCAAGGTTTCCCGCAGCCGTCGCAGGTGGCGGTCGTAACCGCCTTGCTCCAGGTATTCGGCAATGGCGCCTTGCGCGGGGCTGGATGCCGATAGCGTCGATGACAGCTTCAAGCGCTGCACGCGCTGCGTGTAGCGCCCCGCGCTGGCCCAGCCGATGCGGTAGCCCGGCGCCAGGCATTTCGAAAACGACGAGCAGTGCAGCACCAGGCCCTGCGTGTCGAAGGCTTTGGCGGGCACGGGGCGCGTCGCGCCAAAGTAGAGCTCGCCGTAGACGTCGTCCTCGATCAGCGCAACGTCATGGCGCGTCAGCAGCTCGACCAGTTGGCGCTTCTTTTCCTCGGGCATCAGGCTGCCCAGCGGATTCTGGAACTGCGTCATCAACCAGCAGGCCTTGGGTGCATGACGCTGGATGGCGGCTTCTATCGCGCCCAGGTCCACGCCAGTGCGCGGGTGGGTCGGCACTTCCAGGGCTTTCAACCCCAGGCGTTCCAGGGCCTGCAAGGCGCCGTAGAAGGTCGGCGCCTCGACGATGACGGTGTCGCCAGGCTGCGTGACCGCTTGCAGGCAAAGATTCAATGCTTCGAGCGCGCCGTTGGTGATCACGATGTCGCTGGCCGGCACATTGATGCCCGCGATCAGGTAGCGCAGCGCGATCTGCCTGCGCAGGCCGGGATTGCCGGGCGACAGGTCTTCCATCGTGGCCAGCGGGTCCTGGCGTTTCAGATGCGTGGCCATGGCTTGCGCCAGCCGTGGCAAGGGAAACAGCAGCGGCGACGGAAACGCCGAGCCCAGCGGCGTGACCTCGCGATTGCGCACCGAATCCAGGATGTCGAAGATGCGTTCGCTGATTGCGAGTTCGGTGGATTCGCCATCGGGGCAGGACGTGTCCGGCTCGGGCGGCAGGCTGTCGCTGCGCGTATTGACGTAGTAGCCGGAGCGGGGGCGCGCCCGGACCAGGCCGCGCGCTTCGAGCAGGTAATAGGCCTGGAACACCGTCGACGGGCTGACGCCGCGGCTGGCGCAGGCATCGCGCACCGATGGCAGCTTGTCGCCTACGCGCAATACGCCATCGCGGATCGACTGGGCGATGTCGTTGGCGAGTTTTTCGTACAGGCTCACGAGCCGCGGGGCGACGCGCCGTTACTTGCTGCTTTGCAGGATCGCCATGGCCTGGCGTTCCATGAACTCGCCCAGGGTGTCGATGCCGCGCAGCTTCAGGATGGTATTGCGCACGGCGGCTTCGACCAGCACCGCCAGGTTGCGGCCCGCCGCCACTTGCAGCATGACCTTGCGCACCGGCAGGCCCAGCATGTCCTGGGTGATGTCCTGCAGTGGCAGGCGCTCGAACTTGTCCTGTGCCGTGGCGCGCACCAGGTGCACGATCAGCTTCAGGCGCATTTTGCGGCGCACCGAGGTCTCGCCGAAGATGGTGCGGATGTCGAGCAGGCCCAGGCCGCGCACTTCCAGCAGGTTCTGCAGCAGTTGCGGACAGTGGCCTTCGATCATGTTGGGCGCGGTGCGCGAGAATTCCACCGCATCATCGGCCACCAGGCCGTGGCCGCGCGAAATCAGTTCCAGCGCCAGTTCGCTCTTGCCCAGGCCCGATTCACCGGTGATCAGCACGCCCAGGCCCAGCACGTCCAGGAATACGCCGTGCACCGTGGTGGTGGGCGCCAGCTTCTTGCCCAGGTAGATGCGCAAGAGGTCGATCAGTTGCGCGGCCGCGACCGGCGTGGACAGCAGCGGCACCTGATGCTGGTCGCATTGGTCCACCAGGTCTTGGGGCGGCGTCAGGCCGTCGGCCAGCAGGATGGCCGGCACGCCGCCGATCAGCAGCTCGTCCATGTGGTGCATGCGGCGGCGCAGGTCGAAGCGGGTGTAGTACGCCAGTTCTTCCTGGCCGAACACCTGGATGCGCGACGGGTGGATCAGGTTCAAGTGCCCCACCAGGTCCGCGGCTGCCATGCCGTCGTCGGGAATTGCGCGGTCTGCGGCCCCTTGTCCGGAAATCCAGTTGAAGGGGATTTTGTCGGCGTTGTCGTCGACGAGTTCCTGCACCGTAAGCATGGCAGCGTTTCCGCGAGGGGTCAGAGTTGGCCGGTGGTGAGCATCTTGTGGACGATGGCCGGATCGGCCTCCGTGGCCAGGGCTTCGCGCAATGCCTTGTTCGACATCAGTTGCGCCAGTTCAGCCAGGATATCCAGGTGTTGTTGCGTGGCGGTTTCCGGCACCAGCAGGCAGAGCAGCATCGAGACGGGTTGGCCATCGGGGGCGTCGAACGTGATGGGTTGCGCCAGGCGGATGAACGCGGCCAGCGCCTGCTCCAGGCCCTTTACGCGGCCATGGGGCACTGCCACGCCTTGGCCCAGGGCGGTCGAACCCAGGCGCTCACGTGCGAACAGACTGTCGAACACGAGCGCGCGTGCCAAGCCATGGTTGTTTTCAAAGAGAAGGCCAGCCTGTTCGAACGCGCGCTTCTTGCTCGTGGCGAGCATATCGAGGACGACGTTGCCGGCGGGAAGGATGCGCGACAAATGATTCATCGGACCATTATAGGGTTATATGACGCACTGCAAAAAATGCCGGACCAGGGTGCCTTGCGCGGCGGGCTTCGAGTGGCCCGGCTCGGCGCTTGCCAGGGCGGATGGGCCCCGGGGCGAGAGCGACAGCATAGACCGATCGCGGCGCGTTGTGGGCATTCTCGTGCACGAGGGTGTCGTTCGGGTGCCGGAGCAAGGCGATGTCGCGCGTCAGGGATGGGCGATGCGGAGTCGTCGACACACGTCGAGAATCGGGGACAAAAGATGGGGGCCAAGCGGGGAGGGGGACAGCGGGAGGGGAGTTTGCCGATGCCCCGGCTGGACGATTCGTCTAGCGGGACACCGGGACTTAGGCAGGATTCAAGAATCGCTGTTTAGCTTGGTTCTTACGTCGAGCGGATCATGAAGCGCGTTACTGCTGGGGTGGCGAGAGGCTCGCCGCTTGCCGCTTCACGGACTCGGCCGTGTGACTTCGTACCTTGTCCTTGTGCTTGATGACCTGACGGTCGACTTTGTCAGCAAGAAGGTCTATGGCCGCGTAGAGATTTTCATCGGTTGCTTCACAATGAATATCCTTGCCGCTAAGACGCATGGTGATTTCGGCTCTGTGCCGCAGGGGCTCTACTGAGAGCATGACCTGGGTATCGATGACGTGATCGAAATGCCGCAGCACTCGCGCCAATTTGTTCATGACATATTCCCGGATGGCCGGGGTGACGTCGAGGTGACGACCGCAGATGCTCAGGTTCATAGTGTGCTCTCCTTCTAAAAGAGGAAAAAATGGTGCGCAAAATGCGCGGTGGGGTCGTTAGGCGTTCTCCTTGTTTGAGAGGGTTCGTTTGGTACTAGTGTATAGACTCGGGCCGATAAAACAAGCTGACCTAGCGCAAGTTCATGGCATTTTTATGGCTGAGTCTCAGGGGGAGCTCCCAGGGGCCGGGATGGGCCTCTAGGGGCTTTCCCCAAGGCCTGTTACATGCGGAAGTGCTCGCCCAGGTAGACACGCCGCACGGCCGGATCGCCGACGATTTCGTCGGGGTGGCCGTCGGTCAGGACCTTGCCTTCGCTGATGATGTAGGCGCGGTCGCAGATGCCTAGCGTTTCGCGCACGTTGTGGTCGGTGATCAGCACGCCGATGCCGCGGCCCTTCAAGAAGCGCACGATGCGCTGGATTTCGATCACCGCGATGGGATCCACGCCGGCAAAGGGTTCGTCCAGCAGGATGAAGCGCGGGCTGGTGGCCAGCGCACGCGCGATTTCCACGCGGCGCCGTTCGCCGCCCGACAGCGAGATGGCGGCGTTGCTGCGGATATGGCCGATCTGCAGCTCTTCGAGCAGCAGTTCCATCTGCTCGTTGATCTTGGGCGTGGACAGCGGACGACCATCAGGCCCCAATTGCAATTCAAGCACCGCACGGATGTTCTGCTCGACCGTCAGGCGCCGGAACACCGAGGCGTCCTGGGGCAGGTAGGACAGCCCCATGCGGGCCCGCTTGTGGATCGG
The DNA here is from genome assembly GCF_059760725.1 of Achromobacter sp. 1014246743. Taxonomy (NCBI): domain Bacteria; kingdom Pseudomonadati; phylum Pseudomonadota; class Betaproteobacteria; order Burkholderiales; family Alcaligenaceae; genus Achromobacter; species Achromobacter sp. 1014246743. The sequence goes on along the minus strand of NZ_JCBANA010000022.1, from coordinate 67,686 downwards.
CATGGCGGTGATGACCGAGCCGTCGATCTCGATGCGGCCGGCGTCGGCCGGCACCAGGCCCACGATCATGTAGAAGCTGGTGGTCTTGCCGGCGCCGTTGGGGCCGAGCAAGCCGACCACTTCGCCGCTGACGACGGACAGGGACACGTCCTGCACCACGGTGCGGCCGTTGTAGGTCTTGCGCAAGCCGGTTGCGCGCAGGCTGCCCTGCTTGACGCCCGAAGGGGCGGAGGTCACAGGGGTCTGCACAGAGGGTTGGTTCATCGTGGCTGCGTATGGTGGGGCATGGGAGGCGCTTTAACGCCCTTTCTTCGATTCTTGCTGCTTGCGGCATTCCGCCACGGCGGCATCGGACTTGGCGCGCGGTTCGGCCACCGAGCGGACCCGTCCGCCCGCGGCGGCCGAATTCGGGCCGCCCTGGGCTTCGTAGGTGCCGCTCTTTTCGTTGTAGCGTACCCGTTCCCCGCGGATGGTGTCGAAAGGTTTGCCACAGACGTAACGCACGACCACGGCCTGGCCGATCAGGTCGAAGGTGCTCTTGGTGCCGTCGTATTCGGCGCGCAGGCCCTTGCCTTCGATCAGTTCGAAGGTTTCGGGGCGTTCCTGGCGGATGGTGACGACCTTGCCCTTGTTGGCCGTTGCGGTGCCGTACTGGTTGCCCGCGGCGTCTTCGCGCATTTCCAGCACGTCGGAGGTCAGCGTCATCAGGCCGCGCGTCATGTTGACGTTGCCGGTGAAGACGCTCTGCTTCTTGACGTCGTCGTAGTGCAGGGTGTCCGACAGGATCGTGGTGGTGGGTTCCTCGGCGGGCGCGGCCTTGGCAGCGCTGGCGGCCGGCTTGGGGTCGGCCGCGAGCGCCGGCGCAACCGCCGATGCCATCAGCAGCACCGCGCCCAGCAGGCGCGTGGTGGGGGCAATGCGAATCCGAAGGTCGGTCATGGTTTCTTCTGGTCAGAGGTGTTGGCAGGGATCTCGGTCTGGCGGCGCGACTTGTTTTCCGTGCCGGCGATTTCCACGTCGGTGGAGGCCGATACCTGCAGTTGGCGTGTCTTGTTGTTGTAGTGCATGCCCTTGCCGTTCATGCGCGAGCGTCCCTTGATGACCTCGGCCGGCAGGTCGGTGTAGACCACGTCGTCGTCGGGCAGCAGGATGAGCTGCTGGCTGCGCACGTCCAGCACGTCGTTGTTGGGATCAGGCTGGCGGTGCACGTGGGCGTCGCCATTCATGACGATGCGCTTGCCGCCCTGTTCCATGACGGCGGTCTTGGACACGCCCACGGTGATGGGGTTGGCTTCGCGTTGGCCGATGGCTCGCGGCTGGGTGATGTGATACGAATCGTCGTCCGGGAAATGCTCGGCGTATTCGCCTTCCAGGCGATTGATCGGACGGCCGGTGGGGTCGGTACGCAGCATCACGAAATTGCGCGACCAGGCGTCCATTTCGTGCGTGACGCGGCGCGGCGGATCCGTCTGGATGGCGCGCTGCGCGTAGTCGGCCGCCCAGTACGTGCTGGCGACGAGCACCAGCAGCAGGAACAGCGCGATCAGGGAAGGAAAACGATCTTTCATCAGGTCTGCCGGTGAGGGCGTGGTTAAGGACGCTTACTGGATGGCGCCCGGGCCGAGCAGGCCCGGCGAGGCCAGGAAGCCGCCCAGGCGGCCTTGCGAGGCCAGCAGCAGGTCGCAGCATTCGCGCACCGCCCCGCTGCCGCCGGGCTGGGTGGCGATCCAGTGGGCTGCCTGGCTGACGTAGCCCGGCGCGTTCGGCACGCTGGCGGCAAAGCCCGCGCGTTGCATGGCCGGCAGGTCGATGATGTCATCGCCCATGTAGCCGGTCTGGTTCAGTTGGACCGCGCTGCGCTGCGCAAGTTCGGCCAGCGCCGCGCCTTTGTCGCGCACGCCTTGCATGACCTCGGAAATGCCGAGTTCGGCCGCGCGGCGCGCCACGATGGGGCCGGAACGGCCGGTCATCAGGGCGATCTGCAGGCCGCCTTCCATCAGCAGACGCAGCCCATGGCCGTCCAGCACGTGGAAACGCTTGAGGGCTTCGCCGGTTTCACCGTAGTACAGGCTGCCATCGGTCAGCACGCCATCCACGTCGAAAACCATCAGGCGCACGGCGGCGGCGCGTTCGCGCACGGCCGGGCTGATACGGGCCAGGACCAGCGCTTCGGCCGGGTGGGTGATCGAAGGGGGAAGGGTCATAGTCATACCACTTTGGCGGCCATCAGGTCGTGCATATGCAGGGCGCCGAGCAGGGCGCCGTGGGCGTCCAGCACCAGCATGTGATTGAGTCGCTGGTCGTCCATCTGGCGGGCGGCCTCGACGGCCAGCGCGTCCGGATTGACGCTGCGGGGGGAGCGGGTCATGCCTTCGTCGACCGTCAGGCTGCGGATGTCGCCGTAGCGTGCGATCAGGCGGCGCAGGTCGCCGTCGGTGAAGATGCCCAGCGGGCGGTGCCGGGCGTCGGTGACCACGGTCATGCCCATGCCCTTGGCGGACATGACCTCGAGGGCCTGCGACACCGGCGTGCCCGCCGCCACGATGGGCAGGGCGTCGCCCTGGCGCATGACGTCGCGCACGTGGGTCAGCAGGCGGCGGCCCAGCGCGCCGCCGGGGTGCGAGCGGGCGAAATCCTGCGGGCCAAAGCCGCGGGCCTCCAGGCAGGCCACGGCCAGGGCGTCGCCCAGGGCCAGGGCCGCAGTGGTGCTGGCGGTGGGGGCCAGGTTCAGCGGGCAGGCTTCCTGCGCCACGCTGGCGTCCAGATGGACGTCGGCCAGGCGGGCCAGCTCGGATTGCGGGTTGCCGGTGATGGCGACCAGACCCGCGCCCATGCGGCGCGCCACCGGCAGGATGGTCAGCAGTTCCTGGCCGGAGCCGGAATAAGAAATGGCGATCAGCACGTCGTCGCGGGTGATCATGCCCAGGTCGCCATGCACGGCCTCGGCGGCATGCACGAAGAAGGCAGGCGTACCCGTGGAGGCCAGGGTCGCGGCGATCTTGCGGGCAACATGGCCGGTCTTGCCGATGCCGCTGACGACCACGCGGCCGCGGCAGGCCAGCAGCATGGCGACCACCTGCGCGAAACTGTCGTCCAGGCGGGCGGCCAGGTCGAGGATGCCCTGGCTTTCGATTTGCAGCGTCCTGCGCGCAGATGCCAGCGCGGTGTCGGACGATGTAGTGGGATGGTCGGTCATCAGGGGATTTTAATATCAGGTTGCGGGTTTGCCCCGGGCAGGGGGGTATGGCATCCTGGCGGCTCTTTTATCCGGCTATCAATCTTTCCTTTCCAGGCCCGCTCCATGTCCAGCATTCCCAGCCCCGTCCTTGGCACGCCCCTGTCCCCCTTGGCCACCCGAGTCATGCTGCTCGGATCGGGCGAATTGGGCAAAGAGGTCATCATCGCCCTGCAAAGGCTGGGCGTGGAAGTCATTGCGGTGGACCGGTATGCGGACGCGCCAGGCCACCAGGTGGCGCACCGCGCCCATGTGGTGTCGATGACGGACCCGGAAGCCCTGAAACGGGTCATCCAGCAAGAGCAGCCGCACGTTATTGTCCCCGAAATCGAGGCCATTGCCACCAGTTTGCTGGTGGAACTGGAATCGGCGGGCGTGGCCCGGGTCACCCCGACCGCCCGGGCGGCCCAGCTGACCATGAACCGCGAAGGCATCCGCCGCCTGGCGGCCGAGACCCTGGGCCTGCCGACCTCGCCCTACCGTTTCGTGGATACCGAGGACGAACTGCGCCAGGCCATCGACGGCGGCATCGGCTATCCGTGCGTCATCAAGCCGGTCATGTCCTCGTCGGGCAAGGGCCAGTCGGTCATCAAGAGCGTGGACGACGTCGCGACCGCCTGGCGCTATGCCCAGGAAGGCGGCCGGGTGGGCGGGGGCCGTGCCATCGTCGAAGGCTTCATCCGCTTCGACTACGAAATCACCCTGCTGACCGTGCGCGCCCGTGGCGCGGACGGCCAGGTCGAGACCCGCTACTGCGAGCCCATCGGCCACAAGCAGGTCGACGGCGACTACGTCGAAAGCTGGCAGCCGCACCCGATGTCGCCCGCCGCGCTGGCGCGTTCGCGCGAGATCGCGCTGGCCGTCACGTCCGAACTGGGCGGCCTGGGCATTTTCGGCGTCGAGCTGTTCGTGGCCGGCGACCAGGTCTGGTTCTCGGAAGTCAGCCCGCGGCCGCACGACACCGGCATGGTCACCATGATCACCCAGGCCCAGAACGAATTCGAGCTGCACGCCCGCGCCCTGCTGGGGCTGCCGGTGGACACCTCGCTGCGCCAGCCCGGCGCCAGCAGCGTCATCTACGGCGGCGTCGATGCGCAGGCCGTGACGTTCCACAACGTGGCGCAGGCGCTGGCCGAGCCGGGTACCGACATCCGCCTGTTCGGCAAGCCGGAGTCCTTCGTCAAGCGGCGCATGGGCGTGGGCCTGGCCGTGGCCGAGGACGTCGCCGCCGCGCGTGCCAAGGCCAAGCGCGTGTCGGCTGCCGTGACCGTCAAGGCCGGCTGACCGTTCCCTGGCCGGGCGCCGCAATGGCGCCCGGCAGTGCCTTATCTCGCCACCCGCCTGACCGGCCGGTGGCTTTTTTTCGTCGCGAGATTGCAACAAGCAGGCTCTACCTTGCAGGGCGGAACGCCAGATTTGCCTGCGCTTGCGGCAATACCCCTGAGACCAGTGTGGTTTGCGCTTTCGCACAGTTTGTTCGATAATTTCAGGAATTTCTGAAAACGGCGTAACTAGTTATATCCGACCATTCAGGTCGGGATTCGGCGCCGTGGTTGCTGACTGGCCGGGACTGCTCATGGTGCTTACCCCTCAAAACGAACGTTTCGTCCTGCATTTCGGCGAAATGGGCAGCCGTTGGGGCGTGAACCGCACCGTCGGCCAGATCTACGCCTTGCTGTTCCTGTCGCCCGAGCCCCTGCACGCCGACGACATTGCCGAAACGCTGGGCTTTTCGCGTTCCAACGTCAGCCTGGGCCTCAAAGAGTTGCAGTCCTGGCGCCTGGTCAAGCTGGTGCACCAGGTGGGCGACCGCCGCGACTACTTCGAGACCCCCAAGGATGTCTGGGAGATCTTCCGCATCCTCATGGAAGAAAAGCGCAAGCGCGAAATCGATCCCACCCTGACCCTGCTGCGCGACACCCTGCTCGAGCCCCCGTCGGGGCCCAACGAAGCCTATGCGCAGCAGCGCATGACCGAAATGCTGGAGCTCATCGAACTGTCCACCGGATGGTTCGATGAGGTTCAACGCCTGCCGCCCGAGACGCTGCAGAACCTGATGAAGCTGGGTTCTAAGGTGCAGAAAGTACTTGGATTCGCCGGCAAATTGCGGGGCAAGAGCTGATTTCGATCCGCCCCGATTTTTTCAGGAAACCTCTATGAAGTTGTATACATCGCCCGTATCATGGCGCGAGAGACGGCCTGGGAACCACGCCGGTTGCTGTGGCTACTCACCTGCCTGGGAGCGCCCCAATGATTGATCTCGACGTAGTGAACCTGTCGCGATTCCAGTTTGCCGCGACCGCGCTTTACCACTTCCTTTTCGTCCCTCTCACGCTTGGCCTGTCGTTCATCCTGGCCATCATGGAAAGCGTGTACGTCATGACTGGCCGCCCCATCTGGAAGCGGATGACCATGTTCTGGGGCACGCTGTTCGGCATCAACTTCGCGCTGGGCGTGGCCACGGGCGTGGTCATGGAGTTCCAGTTCGGCATGAACTGGTCTTACTACAGCCACTACGTGGGCGATATCTTCGGTGCGCCGCTGGCGCTCGAAGGGTTGATGGCCTTCTTCCTGGAAGCCACCTTCGTCGGCCTGTTCTTCTTCGGCTGGAACCGCATGTCCAAGGTCAGCCACCTGGTGGTGACCTGGCTGGTGGCGTTCGGTACCAACTTCTCGGCGCTGTGGATCCTGATCGCCAACGGCTGGATGCAGAACCCGGTCGGGTCCGTATTCAATCCGGACACGATGCGCATGGAAATGACCGACTTCGCCGCGGTGATCTTCAACCCGGTGGCCCAGGCCAAGTTCGTGCACACGGTCAGCGCGGGCTACGTGGCCGGCGCCATGTTCGTCATGTCGATCAGCGCCTGGTACCTGCTCAAGGGCCGTCACACCGACCTGGCCAAGCGCTCGATGGCGGTGGCGGCCAGTTTCGGCCTGGCGTCCGCGCTGTCGGTGGTCGTGCTGGGCGACGAAAGTGGCTATCTCACGACCGAACACCAGAAGATGAAGATCGCGGCCATGGAGTCCATGTGGCACACCGAGCCTGCGCCGGCATCCTTCAACCTGATCGCGATCCCCAACCAGGCCGAGCGCAAGAATGACTTCGCCATCGAGATCCCGTACGTCATGGGCATCATCGGCACGCGTTCGCTCACGACGCCGCTGCTGGGTATCGACGACCTGATCCTGCGTGCCGAAAACCGCATCCGCGACGGCATGGTGGCGTACGACGCCCTGCAGAAGATCCGCGCCAATCCCAAGGATACCGATGCGCGCATGGTGTTCGACCGCACCTGGCCGGACCTGGGCTACGCGCTGCTGGTCAAGCGGCACCAGCCCGACATGAGCAAGGTCACCGAAGACGACATCAAGAAGGCGGCCATCGACACCGTGCCGAACGTGGCGCCGCTGTTCTGGGCGTTCCGCATCATGGTGGCCGTGGGCATGTACCTGATCCTGTTCTTCGGCGTGGCGTTCTGGCTGGCCTCGCGCGGTCGGCTCGACAGCCGGCGTGGCCTGCTGAAGGTGGCGCTGTGGAGCCTGCCGCTGCCGTGGGTGGCGATCGAAAGCGGCTGGTTCGTGGCCGAATACGGCCGCCAACCCTGGGTGATCGAAGGCGTGCTGCCGACGTACTACGCGGCATCGGGCCTGACCATCGCCGATCTGGCCATCAGCCTGGCGATCTTCCTGGTGTTGTACACGGTGCTGCTCATCATCGGCGTGAAGGTGATGCTGCACGCGATCAAGGCCGGACCGAAATCCGACGCGCCTGCGCCCGCCGGCGCCGCCGCCGATCCTGTCCGCGCCGCCGTGCGCGCTTAAGGGGAGAGACGCAATGGATACCCTTATTCCTTTCGACTACGCCACCTTGCGGGTGGTCTGGTGGGCCCTGCTGGGCGCGCTGTTGATCGGCTTTGCCGTCATGGATGGTTTTGACCTGGGCGTGGCGGCGCTGCTGCCCGTGGTGGCCAAGACCGACGCCGAGCGCCGGGTCGTCATCAACGTTGTCGGCCCCGTCTGGGAAGGCAACCAGGTGTGGCTGATCACCGCCGGCGGTGCCATTTTCGCCGCCTGGCCCTTGCTGTACGCCGCGTCGTTCTCGGGCTTCTACCTGGCGATGATGCTGGCGCTGATCGCGCTGATCCTGCGTCCGGTGGGCTTCAAGTACCGCAGCAAGATGGAAGGTACCCGCTGGCGCAATACCTGGGACGGCGTGCTGTGCTTTTCTGGCGTCGTGGCTTCGCTGGTGTTCGGCGTGGCGGTCGGCAACATCATCCTGGGCGTGCCCTTCACGTTCGACGGCAACGCGCTGCGCATGGTCTACCAGGGCCATTTCTACCAGCTGTTCACGCCGTTTGCGCTGTTGTGCGGCGTGCTGAGCGTGGTGATGCTGGCCATGCACGGCGCCGTGCTGCTGGCATGGCGTACCGAAGACCCGATCTCGTCGCGGGCCCGCAACTGGGGCCGTCTGGGTGCGCTGCTGACGCTGGCGCTGTTCATCGCGGGCGGCTTCTGGGTGGCCGGCGGCATTGGCGGCCATGCCATCACCAGCGCGGTCGACATGCAAGGTCCGTCGGACCCGATGCTCAAGACGGTAGCCGTGCAGACGGGCGCCTGGATGGCCAACTACGCCACCTGGCCGCTGATGTGGATCGCGCCCATCCTGGGCGTGGCCGGCGCGGTGCTGGTGTTGCTGTTCCTGACGCTGCGCGCCAACGTGCTGTCGTTCCTGGCGTCGTCGGTGTCGATTGCGGGTGTCATCCTGACCGTGGGCTTCTCGCTGTTCCCGTTCCTGATGCCGTCGTCGACCAACCCCAAGGCCGGCCTGACGGTCTGGGACGCATCGTCCAGCCACATGACGCTGTGGATCATGGTGATCGCCGTTGTCATCTTCCTGCCGATCGTGACGCTCTACACCGCCTGGGTGTACCGCGTCATGCGCGGCAAGGTGACCCATGCATCCGTGGGCGACACGCCCAACTCATACTGACAAGGAGCCTGCCCCATGTGGTATTTCTCGTGGATACTCGGCCTGGGATTGGCGTGTGCGTTCGCCATTCTCAACGCAATGTGGTTCGAGCTGCGCGAAGGTCACTCGCATGACCCGCGCGCCAGCCGTGAAGACGAGTGAGCGGCGGCGCTAGCAGCCTCGAGCACGACCCTTCGGCAAGCCTGCGCAAGCCGCCGCGCGAGCAATCGCGCTGGCTGATGTCCCTGGCCCGGGCGGCCCGGTTTCCGCTGCTGTTGGCGGGAGCCGCGCCGCTGGTGTCGGGCGTGTTGCTGGTGGTGCAGGCCTGGCTGCTGGCCAATGTGCTCGATGCGGCCATTACCCGGCAGGTGCCGCGCCAGGAACTGCTCTTCGGCATCCTGGCCATTGCGGTCCTGATGGGCGTGCGCGCCTGCATCACCTGGCTGGGCGAGCGCGCGGGGGCCGATGCTTCCGAACGCATCAAGCGCCACGTGCGCCAGGCCTTGTTCACCCGCTTGCTGGACAAAGGCCCCGACTGGAGCCGCAGAAAGGCCTCGGGCGAAATCGCCAGCGCGCTCGTCGACCAGGTCGAGGCCCTGGACGGATTCTTCGCCAAATACCTGCCGGCCATGGCCGCGGCCGCACTGCTGCCCGTGGCTTTTGCCGTGGTGCTCTTGCCCGTGGACGTGGTGGCAGGCCTGGTGCTGCTGATCACGGCCCCCTTGATTCCGCTGTTCATGGCCCTGGTGGGGTGGGGGGCGCAGGGTGCCAGCCGCCGGCACCTGCGGGCGTTTGCGCGCCTGTCGGGCTTTTTCGCCGACCGGTTGCGCGGCCTGTCCACCTTGAAGCTCTACGGCCGCGCCGAAGCCGAGGCGGCCTCGGTCGCCGCGGCCAGCGACGCGCTGCGCCAGCGCACGATGTCGGTGCTGCGCATCGCCTTCCTGTCGTCCGCGGTGCTGGAATTCTTCGCCGCGCTGGGTGTGGCGGGCGTGGCCGTCTATATCGGCCTGACCTACCTGGGCTTCCTGGACGTGCGCTGGTCGCCGCTGACGCTGCAGGCCGGGCTGTTCTGCCTGCTGATGGCGCCGGAGGTCTATGCGCCGCTGCGCCAGTTCGCGGCCCATTACCATGATCGCGCCGCGGCGCTGGCCGCGGTGACGCAGATCGCCACGCTCTTTGACGGGTTGCCGCAAGACGACGCGGTCAAGGCCGAACACGCGGCTGCCGCGCTTGTGGCATCCGGCGGCGCCCCATTGATGGTGGCCGGCTTGTCCGTGGCCGCGCCCGGCCGGCCGCAACGGGTGCTAGCGAATGCGGATCTGTCGCTCAACGCAGGTGAGCACGTGGCGCTGATGGGCGAAAGCGGCATCGGCAAGTCGACGCTGATCGAAGCCATTGCCCGCCTGCGGCCCTGTACCGGCGACGTGCGGATCGACGGCACGACCCTGGCCGAATGGCGCGAAGCCGACCTGCGCGCGCGCGTGGCGCTGATCGGCCAGAAGCCGCAGTTGCTGGCAGGGTCCATCGCCGACAACATCCGGCTGGGTCGTCCGGCCGCGTCCGACGCCGAGGTGCTCGAGGCCGCCCGCCGAGCCTGTGTGCTGGAATTCGCGGACAGTCTGCCGCAAGGCCTGGCGACGCCGCTGGGCAGCCGGGGGCACGGTCTGTCGGGCGGCCAGGCGCAACGCGTGGCGCTGGCGCGGCTGTTCCTGCGCGACCCGGGCCTGATCCTGCTGGACGAGCCCACGGCTCATCTGGACGAGGCGACGCAAGCGCGCGTGCTCGATGAAATCCTGGCGTTCGCCGCTGGCCGCACATTGCTGCTGGCCACGCATTCTCCCGCCGTCGCGGGGCGGTTCGCGCGCGTGCTGCGCATTGCCGACGCGAAAGTGAAAGACGCATGAAGAACCTGTTGTTGCTCCTGCCCTTGTATGTACGCCGCAAGAGCGGGCTGCTGCTTGCCTTGTTCTGTGCCCTGGCGACCGTAGCCGCCGGCGTGGGGCTGCTGGGCGTGTCGGGCTGGTTCCTGACCGGCGCGGCGCTGGCCGGCGCTGGCGGCGCATTCAACCTGTTCGCGCCCTCCGCGCTGGTGCGCGGGCTGTCATTCCTGCGCATCGTGTCGCGCTATGCGGATCGGGTGGTGGGGCATTCGGCCACGCTGCGCCTTCTGGCAGACCTGCGCGGAACGGTATTCAACGCCTTGATCCGGCTGACGCCGCGCCAACTGGCCCGTTACCGCAGCGGTGACCTGGTGGCCCGCATGACAGGTGACGTCGATGCGCTCGATACGGTGTTCCTGTTCGTGCTGGCGCCGTTGGCCACGGCCATCCTGGCCGGCGCGATCCTGACCGCAGTGCTGGGCTACTGGGTGCCGGCGGCGGCGCTGACGTTCGCGCTGGCCCTGCTGACGGCCTGCCTGCTGGTGCCGCTGTGGCTGGTGCGCGCGGCCCGCAAGCCCGGTGCGGCTGCGCAGGAAAGCGCGGCAGGGCTGCGCGCGGCCACGCTGGATGCGGTGGATGGTCACGCCGACATGGTTGCATTGCACGCGCAGGCCCAGACCTGTGCGCATTTCGAACGGCTGTGCGCCGCCAGCGCGAAGGCGCGCGCCAGCCAGGCGCGGGTGGCGGCGCGCGGTCAGTGGTTCCTGCAGATCGCGGCCGGGCTGTCGGTGCTGGCGTTGTTGTGGTTCGGCCTGGATACGTATGCCGCGGGCAGGATCGAGGGGCCGCTGCTGGTCGGTTTGCTGCTGGCGGTCATCGGTATCTTCGAAGTCGCCGGCCCCATCATGCGTGGCGCCTCGCGCATGGGATCGGCGCTGTCGGCCGCCGCGCGCATCCGTGACGTGACGCAGCGCGAGCCGGACATGGCGGACCCGGCTGTGCCCCACCCGCTGCCGCTGCGCGGCGCGCTGGAACTGGAAGGCGTCGATTTTTCCTATCCGGCTCGCACGCATGGTCAACCCGTACCCGTGCTGCGTGATCTGCGCCTGGCGGTGGCGCCCGGCGAACGCGTGGCGATCGTGGGCGAGAGCGGCGCGGGAAAATCCACGCTGCTGAACCTGTTGTTGCGCCTGGAAGATCCTCAGCGGGGCCAGGTGCGTTTTGCCGGCGTGGACGCGCGGGCGTGCGCCCAGGCGGATTGGCATCGACGCATCGCGCTGCTGTCGCAGGACGCGCCGGTATTCCTGGGCACGCTGCGCACCAACCTGCTGATCGGCGATCCCCAGGCGGACGACGTGGCGCTGTGGCGCGCACTCGATGCCGCGCGCCTCGGCGAGTTCGTGCGCGGCCTGCCCGACGGCCTGGACACCTGGGCGGGCGAAACCGGCTCGCAGCTGTCGGCGGGCCAGGCGCGGCGCCTGTGCCTGGCCCGTGCGCTGCTGTCACCGGCCGCGGTCATTGTGCTGGACGAACCGACGGCGGGACTGGACGCGGCCGTCGAGGCGCAATTCCTGACTGACCTGGGCCAGGCGGTGCGGGGACGCACCGTGGTGCTGGCGACGCATGCGGCCCTGCCGCCCGGCGCCGTCGACCGCCGCTATGCGTTACGCGACGGGCGGCTTCATGAATTGTCATCCCTGGCGGCAATCCTGGCTTAAGCGCGGTGGCAAGGTTATAGTTCGCCTTGCTTCAATTCTTCAGGGCCGTCTTACCATGCAGACCGACAACGCCGAGTACATCCGGCGCACTATCCGCAGCGTTCCAGACTGGCCCCAACCTGGTGTCATTTTTCGCGACATCACGCCCGTGCTGCAGGATCCTCGCGCATTCCGGGTGCTGATCGATCTCTTCGTCTACCGTTACATGCGCCAGCGCCTGGATCTGGTCGCGGGTGTGGATGCGCGCGGCTTCATCATCGGCAGCGTGCTGGCCTATGAACTGAACCTGGGTTTCGTGCCGGTACGCAAGAAGGGCAAGCTGCCTTACCGCACGGTGGCCGAGGAATACTCACTGGAATACGGCAATGCGTCGGTCGAGATGCACACCGATTCGGTGCGCACCGGCCAACGCGTCCTGCTGGTCGACGACCTGATCGCCACGGGGGGCACCATGCTGGCGGCCATCAAGCTGCTGCAGCGCCTGGGCGCCAACGTGGTCGAGGCCGCCGCCATCATCGACTTGCCTGACCTGGGTGGATCTGCCAAGGTCGCGGCGACCGGCACGCCGCTCTACACCGTCTGTAAGTACGACAGCCAGACGGCGTAGTTCATTCGGCACGTCCGGGGCGTCAGTGCTCAGCCGTCCGACAGCCGCGGCTGGATGAAGTCCAGGAACGCCTTGGTCTTGGCCGGCAGCATGCGCGACGGCAGCAAGGCAAACAAGGGCAGGGGGGTCAGGCTCCATTCGGGCAGCACCCGCACCAGGCCTGCCTGGTTGATCGCCCGTTCCATCGCTTCGAACACCAACAGCGGCGTGATGCCCAGGCCTTGCCCGGCCAATCGCCCCAGCATGCCGACGTTGTTGGCCGACAGTCGGCCGGACACCTGCACGCGTTCGACCTTCTCGCCTGAATGCAGCATCCAGAAGGATGACTCGTCACGCATGGTGGGGCGCAGGCATTCGTGGTGGGTGAGGTCGGCGGGTACCCGCGGTTCGCCGTGGCGGGCCAGGTAGTCGGGCGAGGCGTACAGCTGGTGGGCCATCAACACGATCTTGCGCGAGATCAGGCTGGAATCGGGCTGCTGGCCAAAGCGCAGGATCAGGTCGAACGGGTTGCTGATCGGGTCGATCGGCCGCATGCTCAAGTCGAAATCGCACTCGATGTCGGGATGCTGTTCGCGAAACTCTCGGATCACCGCAGGCAGGAATAGCTGCGCCAGGCTGGTCGGCAGTGAAATGCGCAGGCGGCCCTTGGGCTGTACCGCCATGTCCAGCAACTGGTCGTGTGCGATGCGGGCTTCTTCGACGATGTGGCGGCAGCGCTCGAAATAGATGGCGCCCGCCTCGGTCAGGTCGATTTTGCGGGTGCTGCGGTTGAGCAGGCGCATTCCGACGCTGCGTTCCAGCTCGCTGACACGGCGTGACAGCGTAGAGGTCGGAATATTCAAGGCCTCGGCGGCATGGCTGAAGTTCTTGCGCTTGGCGACTTCGACAAACAACGCGATGTCGTTAAGCTGGATATCCATGAGGCCCTCGAAAGTCAAAATTCCATTTCTGGCAGGTTTGTATCATAAATGGAATTATTATCCCGGCAGTGGAAATGTCTATTTAGCCACGCTGAATGCGCCTTGCGCAGCGGGGCAAGTTCATTTTTCGTTACCTGGCTGGCGTCTTGCTGAATGCCGACGCGCCTCGACCCGAACCGCTGCCTCGGGGCAATTGCGCAATTGATGAGCAGGATGCGTCGGATACAGCGTGCAATTGTCCCATCAGTGCAAATATGTTCACCAAAATAAGGGTTTTTACTAAGGCCTAATAACCAGATACTTCATCCCAGCAATCAAATTGTCATATCGCAGCAGCCGTCCCGGCCGCCGACGGTATGCAAGGTTTAGGATGGAGTCATCACAATGAAAGCCCTAGCTACCGCACTAATGGTTACCGCAACGCTGGTGGGCATGTCCGCCGCCCACGCCGACGGCAAGACCCGCGAACAGGTCCAGCAGGAACTGCAGGCCGCCAAGGCCGCAGGCCAGGTCACGTCCGGCGAACTGGATTACCCGCCCGCCACGGTGCAGCGCACCAGCCTGTCGCGCGAACAAGTCCAGCAGGAACTGCAAAGCGCCAAGGTTGCCGGCCAGGTCACCAGCGCCGAGCTGGATTACCCGCCTCGCGCCGCCGCGCCGGAATCGGTGGGCAAGACCCGCGAACAAGTCCGCGACGAACTGGCCCGCGCCAAGGCCAGCGGCGAATACACCTTTGGCGAACTCGACTATCCGCCCAAGGGCCGTTGAGTCGACGCTGCCGAGGCAGATCGGATAGAACCCCTGGCGTGACCAGGGGTTTTTTGTCCCGGCAGTGCAGGACGATACGGCGCAGGATGTCGCGTTTATGCCGCAAAAACTGTGCGGCCGGCGCAACAAGTGATGTCGTGGCACGCGCCGCCATGCGCGCGTCCGACACGGTGGGCGCCTCAATTGCGAGTAAGACTTCACATTTGATATCAAGGCGTTATCGCGGATTCTCGGCAGCCTTGTGGCGCTGTGCGGCGGGCATTATCCCACCCATGGAAAGTTGTTCGTCGAAATCCGGGTTACTTCAAATTGTTCCAAGATCGAAACTAGATTCAGTGCACAGGCCGCTCGCTTTTTCGTAGCGGCCCGCCACCCCGGCGGCTTTCGCCGTGCGGTGGTGGATTGCCTTTTATCTTGCCATTTTGGGGACTTTTATGAAGAAGACGCTATTGGCCGTCGCGTTGCTGGCCGGCTCTGCCGGTGCTGCGCAAGCCGCCGACTCCGTGACGCTGTACGGCTTGATCGACGCCGGTGTCGGCTACGAGCAGGTGAAGTTCGACGGCGCCAAGCAAAGCCGTTTTGGTGGCACGCAGGGCGTGAGCAGCGGCTCGCGTTTCGGCCTGCGCGGCTCGGAAGACCTGGGCGACGGATTGCGCGCCGTGTTCAACCTGGAAGCCGGTTTTGGCCCGATGAATGGCCAATCGCTGCAGAATGGCCGCCTGTGGGGCCGCCAAGCCACCGTGGGCCTGGACAGCGACAGCTGGGGCCGCCTGGAATTCGGCCGCCAGACCAACCTGGCCTCGAAGTACTTCGGTTCGATCGACCCGTTCTCGATCAGCTACAACACCGCCAACCTGGGTACCACGTTCGGCAGCGCCAACACGATGCGCCTGGACAACATGGTCCTGTACCAAACCCCCAGCATGGGCGGTTTCAAGGCCGGTGTGGGCTACTCGTTCAGCGCCGACGACAGCGTCAATGATTCGAAGCAGACCGGCTTTGCCACGGGCAACAACAACCGTGTCATCACCGCAGGCGTGCAATACCTGAATGGCCCGCTGAACCTGGCGGCCGCGTATGACCGTTTCGATCCGTCCAACGATCGCGCTGGCGGCCAGTCGAATGCCCGCATCCAGGAATACATCATCGGCGGTTCGTACGACTTTGAAGTGGTGAAGCTGGCTGCCGCCTTTGGCCAGACCCGCGACGGCTGGTTCATCGGTCAGAACATGGGCACCACGCCGGACGGCATGCAGAAGCTGGGTTCGTTCAAGCTGGCTGATGGTTTCCGCGCCAACTCGTACATGATCGGCGCTACCGTGCCGCTGGGTCGCCACGCGGTGTTCGGTTCGTGGCAGCGCGCCACGGCCAGCAACGACAAGCTGACCGGCGACGATGCGACGTTCAACGTCTACAGCCTGGGCTACACCTACGACTTCACCAAGCGCACCAACCTGTACGCGTACGCCTCGTATGGCGACAACTACGCGTTCCAGAAGGATGCGCGCGACACCGCCTTCGCGGTGGGTGTGCGTCACCGGTTCTAAGCCAAAGCCGGTCCGGCTGCACCTTGCTGAATGCGCGGCACATCTCCGTGAGCCGCCGAGTGACAGCGAGCCCCCCCTTCAGGTTGCAGCCGGGCGGGTCTTGAGCAAAGAAGGGAAGGGCCTCCATCGGGAGGCCCTCTCGTTTTCCCTGTGCGAAAAAGGCGCTACAGGAACAGTTTGTAGGCCGGGTTGTCGGTCTCGTTCCAGTGCGGATAGCCCAGTTCGGCTACGAAGTGGCGGAACTGTTTCTTGTCGGCCGCCGGCACCTGGATGCCGATCAGGATGCGGCCATAGTCGGCACCCTGGTTGCGGTAGTGGAACAGGCTGATGTTCCAGTCGGGATTCATCGCGTTCAGGAAACGCATCAGCGCGCCCGGGCGTTCCGGGAATTCGAAGCGGTACAGAAGCTCGTCGCGCGCCTGCGCCGAACGGCCGCCGACCATGTGGCGCAAGTGCGTCTTGGCCATTTCGTCATGCGTCAGGTCCAGCGTGTCGAAACCGTGGTGGCGAAAGTGGCTGGCGATCTTGTCGGGTTCGGCCGGCGACGAGACTTGCAGGCCGACGAACACATGGGCGCGGTCGGAATCGGAAATGCGGTAGTTGAATTCGGTCACGCTGCGCTCGCCCACCAGTTCGCAGAAGCGGCGGAAGCTGCCGCGCTGCTCGGGCATGGTGACGGCGAAGACGGCTTCGCGCATCTCGCCGACCTCGGCGCGCTCGGCCACGAAGCGCAGGCGGTCGAAGTTCATGTTGGCGCCGCAGGCGATGGCGACCAGGGTCTTGCCCTTCAGGTTGTGCTCGGCGGCGTACTGCTTGGCGCCGGCCACGGCCATGGCGCCGGCCGGTTCCAGCACGCTGCGGGTGTCCTGGAATACGTCCTTGATGGCGGCGCAGATCGAATCGGTGTCCACCACCACGAAATCGTCGACGTACTTGCGCGTGAGCTTGAAGGTTTCGGCGCCGACCATCTTGACGGCCGTGCCGTCGGAAAACAGCCCCACGTCGTTCAACTGTACCCGGCGGCCGGCGCGCACGCTGCGCAGCATGGCGTCGGAGTCTTCGGTCTGCACGCCGATGATCTTGATCTCAGGGCGCAGCTGCTTGATGTACGCCGCCACGCCCGCGATCAGGCCACCGCCGCCGATAGCCACGAAGATGGCGTCGATGGGACCGGGGTGCTGGCGCAGGATTTCCATGCCCACCGTGCCCTGGCCGGCGATCACGTCGGGATCGTCGAAGGGGTGCACGAAGGTCAGTTTTTCTTTCTTTTCCAGCACTTGCGCATGGGCGTAGGCGTCGGAAAAGCTCTCGCCGGCCAGCACCACTTCGCCGCCCAGGCGTCGCACCGCGTCGACCTTGACCTGCGGGCTGGTGGTGGGCATGACGATGACGGCGCGGCATCCCAGGCGGGTGGCGGCCAGCGCCACGCCCTGTGCATGGTTGCCGGCCGAGGCCGCGATGACGCCGCGGTTGCGCGCCGCGGGCGTCAGGTTGGCCATCTTGTTGTAGGCCCCGCGCAGCTTGAAGCTGAAGACCGCCTGGGTATCTTCGCGCTTGAGCAGAATCGTGTTCGACATACGCTGCGACAGCAGCGGCGCGGCTTCGAGCGGCGATTCGACCGCGACGTCGTAGACCTTCGAGGTCAGGATGCGTTTCAGGTAATCAGTGGACATGGACTGCGCTTGGGGTAGGGGCCAGAAAGGAGGGCCGCGAGGGCGTGGGGCTGATTATTGCAGGGAAAGCCGGGCCGGCCCGCGATTTCGCGGCGGATCGCCACGCATCGGACACGCTTGGCAGGCCAGGGCCGCGCCGCGGCTACACTCATAGTCCTATGGAAGAAAGCCTTCTCTTTGCCGTTCACTGGCTGCTGGACCTGTTGGCCTTGCCCTCGGTGGGCCTGTCCGCCATTTTTGCCGTCTCGTTGATCTCGGCCACCTTGCTGCCGCTGGGGTCCGAACCGGCGGTGTTCGGCTACATCAAGCTGTCGCCGGACATGTTCTGGGCGGCGATCCTGGTGGCGACGGTGGGCAACACCATCGGCGGGGCGATCAGCTACGCGATGGGGTTAGGGGCTGAAAAGGCGGTCCACCGCTGGAAGGACAAGCATCCGTCTGGAAAGGACCCCCACCCGAATGCCACCGCAGATGGCCGCATGCGCGGCCGCTGGAACGAACGGGCCCACGCCTGGATCCACCGCATGGGGCCGCCGGCTTTGCTGCTGTCGTGGCTGCCGGTGGTGGGCGATCCGCTGTGCGCCGTGGCCGGCTGGCTGCGGCTGCCGTTCTGGCCGTGCGTGGCCTTCATGGCGATCGGCAAGTTCCTGCGCTACCTGGCCATGACCGCCAGCCTGTTGTGGCTGTTTCCGGGGCAGGTCTAGGGCTGACGGCCTCCTTAATTGGGGACGTATTTTGTCCGAATATTCCTGTTTTCGAGCGCTTCCCTGGGGGTATTCGGGGGCAGTTCCGGCCAATGGCATAAAATAATTTTTTAAGGGCCCCCTCTTGCCGCCATGAACGCCCCACTCGCTAGCCACATCTTGAACGGGGCGATGCCGCCCGCCGCTCCCGCGCGACTGCGCGAAATTCCCTACAACTACACGTCGTTTTCCGATCGCGAGATCGTCGGCCGGCTGCTGGGCGAAGACGCCTGGAGCCTCCTGGGCGACCTGCGCGGCGAACGCCGCACGGGGCGTTCCGCGCGGATGCTGTACGAGGTGCTGGGCGACATCTGGGTGGTACGCCGCAATCCGTACCTGCAGGACGACCTGCTCGACAACCCCAAGCGCCGCAAGCAGCTGATCGATGCGCTGCACCACCGGCTGGGCGAAATCGACCGCCGCCGCGAACCCGGTGCACCCGCCGAAGCCGGCCACGACCCGCACCGCGACGAAAAGGTCGTGGGCCTGTTGGCCCGGGCGCGTTCGGCCATTGCCGCGTTCGAAGGGGAATTCGACCAGACCGCCATGTTGCGCAAGCAGGCGCAAAAGGTGCTGGGCCGCATCACGGCGCGCGACAACATCAAGTTCGACGGCCTGTCGCGCGTGTCGCACGTCACCGACGCCACCGACTGGCGGGTCGAGTACCCGTTCGTGGTGCTGACGCCGGACACCGAAGACGAGATCGCCGCGCTGGTGACGGCCTGTATCGAATTGGGCCTGACCATCGTGCCGCGCGGCGGTGGCACCGGCTATACCGGCGGTGCGATTCCGCTGACCTGGAAGTCGGCAGTCATCAATACCGAGAAATTCGACAAGCTGGGCAAGGTCGAGTCCTGTATCTTGCCCGGGCTGACCGAACCCGTGGCGGTCATCCACGCCGGCGCCGGCGTGGTCACCAAGCGCGTGTCCGAAGCCGCCGAGGCGGCCGGCTTCGTGTTCGCCGTGGACCCGACCTCGGCCGAAGCCTCGTGCGTGGGCGGCAACATCGCCATGAACGCCGGCGGCAAGAAGGCCGTGCTGTGGGGCACCGCGCTGGACAACCTGGCCTGGTGGCGCATGGTCGACCCGGACGGCAACTGGCTGGAAGTCACGCGCCTGGCGCACAACATGGGCAAGATCCACGACGTGGACGTGGCCCGCTTCGAACTCAAGTGGTTCGACGGCCGCGGCAAGCCTGGCGAGCGCCTGCTCAAGACCGAGACCCTGGACATCGCGGGCCGCGTGTTCCGCAAAGAAGGCCTGGGCAAGGACGTCACCGACAAGTTCCTGGCCGGCCTGCCGGGCATCCAGAAAGAAGGCTGCGATGGGCTGATCACGTCGGCGCGCTGGGTGCTGCACCGCATGCCCAAGCACACCCGCACCGTCTGCATGGAATTCTTCGGCCAGGCGCGCGACGCCATCCCGTCGATCGTCGAGGTCAAGGGCTACCTGGACGGCGAAGGCCGCGCCCGCGGCGCCATCCTGGCCGGCCTGGAACACCTGGACGAACGCTATCTGCGCGCGGTGGGCTACGCCACCAAGAGCAAGCGCGGCTCGCTGCCCAAGATGGTCCTGATCGGCGACATCGTCGGTGACGACGAAGATGCCGTGGCGGCCGCCGCCAGCGAAGTGGTGCGCCTGGCCAACACGCGCCATGGCGAAGGTTTCGTGGCGGTCAGCGCCGAGGCCCGCAAGAAATTCTGGCTCGATCGTTCGCGCACCGCCGCCATCGCCCGCCACACCAACGCCTTCAAGATCAACGAAGACGTCGTGATTCCGCTGCCCCGCATGGGCGAGTACACGGATCACATCGAACGCATCAACATCGAACTGTCGACCCGCAACAAGCTGCGGCTGCTCGACGCGCTGGACGACTACCTCTGTACGCCGCTGCCGGTGGGCAAGGCGGAAGACGCGTCCGACGATGACGAAACCCGTGCCCAGGTGCTGGCCGAGCGCACCCGCCAGGCCATCGACCTGCTGGCCGCGGCGCGCCAGCGCTGGCAGTGGCTGCTGGACAACCTGGACCTGCCGCTGGCGCAAGCCATGCCGCAACTGGACGGCCTGGGCCTGTCGCCCCTGGCCGCCACGCTGGCCGAGCGCCTGACGACCCAGCCGCAGGCGCGCGTCTTCGACGTGGTGCAAGACCGCACGATCCGCGTGTCCTGGAAGACCGAGGTGCTGGCCGGCCTGCAGGCCGCGTTCTCGGGCGCGGCGCGCAAGCCCATCCTGGACGAACTGATCGCCATCCACGGCCGGGTGCTCAAGAGCCGCGTGTTCGTGGCGCTGCACATGCACGCGGGCGATGGCAACGTGCACACCAACATCCCGGTCAACTCCGACGACTACGGCATGCTGCAAGAGGCCCACCAGGCCGTCGAGCGCATCATGCAGATCGCGCGCGACCTGGACGGCGTGATCTCGGGCGAACACGGCATCGGCCTGACCAAGTACGAATTCCTGACCGAAGCCGAACTGAAGCCGTTCCAGGACTACAAGCGCCGCGTCGACCCCAACGGCCACTTCAACGCCGGCAAGCTGATGCCGGGCGCCGACCTGCGCCATGCCTGGACGCCCAGCTTCAACCTGATGGGCCACGAGTCGCTGATCATGCAGCAAAGCGACATCGGCGCCATCTCGGATTCCATCAAGGACTGCCTGCGCTGCGGCAAGTGCAAGCCGGTGTGCGCGACCCACGTGCCGCGCGCCAACCTGCTGTATTCGCCTCGCAACAAGATCCTGGCGACTTCGCTGCTGGTCGAAGCCTTTCTTTACGAAGAGCAGACCCGCCGCGGCGTCAGCCTGAAGCACTGGGAAGAATTCGAAGACGTGGCCGACCACTGCACGGTCTGCCACAAGTGCTACAACCCCTGTCCGGTCGACATCGACTTCGGCGACGTATCGATGAACATGCGCGCCGTGCTGCGCCGCATGGGCCGCAAGTCGTTCAACCCGGGCACGGCCAGCGCCATGTTCTTCCTGAACGCCAAGGACCCGGCCACCATCAACGCCACCCGCAAGGCCATGGTGGGGGTGGGGTACAAGGTGCAGCGCGCCGCGCATGACCTGCTGTCGGGCCTGGTCAAGAAGCAGACGGCCGCGCCGCCCGCCACCGTGGGCAAGCCGCCGCTGCGCGAGCAGGTGGTGCACTTCGTCAACAAGAAGATGCCGGGCGGGCTGCCCAAGCAGGCCGCGCGCAAGCTGCTGGACATCGAAGACGCCAACTACGTGCCGATCATCCGCGACCCCAAGGCCACCACGGCCGATACGGAAGCGGTGTTCTATTTCCCGGGTTGCGGGTCCGAGCGCCTGTTCTCGCAGGTGGGCCTGGCAACGCAGGCCATGCTGTGGCATGCCGGCGTGCAGACCGTGCTGCCGCCGGGCTACCTGTGCTGCGGCTATCCGCAGCGCGGCAACGGCATGACCGACAAGGCCGAGCAGATCATCACCGACAACCGGGTGCTGTTCCACCGGGTTGCCAACACGCTGAACTACCTGGACATCAAGACGGTGGTGGTCAGCTGCGGCACCTGCTATGACCAGCTCTCGGGTTACGAGTTCGACAAGATCTTCCCGGGCTGCCGCCTGATCGACATCCACGAGTACCTGCTCGAAAAGGGCATCAAGCTTGAAGGGGCCAAGGGCGTGCGCTACATGTACCACGACCCCTGCCACACGCCCATGAAGCTGCAGGACCCGATGAAGACCGTGCGGTCGCTGGTGGGCGACGGCGCGGTCAAGAGCGACCGCTGCTGCGGCGAATCGGGCACGCTGGCGGTCAGCCGGCCCGACATCTCCACGCAGGTGCGCTTTCGCAAGCAGGAAGAGCTCTTGAAGGGCGATGCCGCGCTGCGCAGCGACGGCTTCACCGGCGACATCAAGGTCCTGACTTCGTGCCCGTCGTGCCTGCAAGGCCTGTCGCGCTATGAAGGCGACACCGGCATGGACGCCGACTACATCGTGGTCGAAATGGCGCGCCACATCCTGGGCGAAGGCTGGATGGAAGACTACGTGCGCCGCGCCAATGCGGGCGGCATCGAGCGCGTGCTGGTGTAGTGACTGGGTGTCGCCTGGCCATCGGCCGGGCGGCCCGCCTGCAAGATCGCCTGGCTTATCCGCCAGGCGTTTTTTTTGGCCGGATCAAAGACTGACACTCGCCGCCAACGGCGGCGTCGGACAGGGGGGTGGGACGGGCTGGCTTGTGCTGATATTTTATAACAAATAATATCGAGTCTCAGTTGTATTAAAGAGATTGCATCGCCTCCCATGTCTTTTCCTTCCAGAGTCCAGATTTTGGTCGCCATCGTGGCGGCCATCGCCAGTCAGTCCGTTCAGGCGGCCCTGCAACCCATCGCCGAGGCGCCCCTGGCAGGCGAAACCGAGTTCCATTGCCGCTTCGACAAGGACAACAGCACCGAGTGCGTCAGCACCTACCGCTACACCATCCTGACGCTGGCGGGGCGCGAGCTGGTGTCCCGCATCGACCGCAGCTATGCAGAAAGCGACAGCCTGAAGGTGGAGCGCGCGGAACTGATCCAGCCCGGCCAGAAGCCCGTGCCCTTGACGGCGGCGCAGATCGACACGCGCATGGCGCCCAATCCCGACAAGGGGTTCCTGCGGCAGAAGCAAACCTCGCTGGCGTTTCCCAATCTGCGGGTCGGCAGCACCATCGTCTACACGCTGCGTGAGCGCTTTGCCGGCGTGCCGTCGGCCACGCAGTTCCACTACCTGTTGGACCTGTCGCCGCGGGCGGTGCGCCAGGACCGCTTCCGGGCCGAATTCAGCGCTGACCGGCCCATGGCCTGGCGCGCCCAGGGCATGGATGCTTACCGCTTCGTGGTTGCGCCAGACGGCAAGCGGATCACGGTCGAATTGGCGGCGGCGCCCCGTTACTACGCGTACGTCGACGAGTCGGACAAGGGCTATCTGCGCCGCTATCCGCGCCTGGAGATCGGCAGTTCCACGGAATTGCAGGATTACTTCGGCCCGCTCGCGGCGCGCTACAACAGCATCCTGGCGGCCCAGTTGCCCGCCGAGGCGGCGCAGGCCGTCGCGGCGCAACAGGGCAAGCCGCCCCGGGAAGCCGTGGCCGGCTTGATGCGCCACATCAACGAACACTACCGCTATCTGGGCGACTGGCGCGCCAGCGAGCGTGGCCACATTCCGTTTGCGCTGGATGAGATCGAGCACCGCGGCTACGGCGACTGCAAGGACCTGGCGGTGTTGCTGGCCGCCATGTTGCGCGCCGCAGGCATCGAGGCCGAGCCCGCGCTGGTGGCGCGCGGCACGGTCGCACCCGACGTGTTGCTGCCGGGGCTGTCGGCGCCCAATCACGCCATCGTGCGGGCCCGCGTGCAAGGCGAGACCTGGTGGCTGGACCCGACCAATCCTGTGTTCATTCCTGGTTTCTCCATGCCGGATATCCAGCAGCGCTGGGCTTTCGTCATGGATGCCAAGGGGCAGGTGCGGCGCGAGGACATCGCACTGGAAAGCCCGGTGAGCGGTGTCGCGGTCACCCGCCACGAGCGTTTCGGCCAGGCCGGGCAAGCCGAGGTCCGCGCCTCGGTGGACGTGCGCGCCATGGTCGCCGCCGAGATCAGCGTGGGCGACCGCGAGGGCGGCGCGACGGCCATGGACCAGGCGCTGTGCCGCAGCTTCGCCGCCGAGAATCGTGATTGCGTGCTGCAACGCGCCGCCAGCGGCTTCGTGGTGCCGGCCGTCTACCGCATCGACGCGACGCTGGTGGATCTGCGGGCGCTGGAGCGCGTGGGCAAGGAGTACGTGCGATCGCCGGCAGGCCTTGCCGACGATTGGGAATTCTTTGCCCGCTATCGCCAAGCCGGTCAACTGGCCGACATCTACCTGGGTACGCCGGAAACCTCGTCCTATGACGTGACGCTGGCCGGCGCGAAGCTGGAGGCACCGGCACTGCATTGCCAGGTGCGTTCGGCCTGGATAGACGTGGACCTGGACGGCGCGCCCGCGGCGTCAGGCTACCAGTATCGCTACCGCAGCGTGCGCAAGGTCAGCTGGTTCGGCCACGACGAGATCAACTCAGACGCGTTCGGCCAGGCGATCGAGCAGGGCAGGCAATGCGTGGAGCGCCTGCGCATGGCGGTGACGTTGCCAGGCGCCTGAGAGGCGTCCGCTGAGACGCGCGGCTGCGGCAAGCCGTCACGGACTGCCGAGGTGGTCCGGCGTTCGCCAAAGCACAAACGCGGCCCGAGGGCCGCGTTTGTGCAGGGTCAGGCATCGCGTATCAGGCGCCGCCTATTCCAGCTTGATGTTCGCCTTCTTGATCACCTCTGCCCAGGTGGTGCGTTCCTGTTCGGCGTAGGCCTTGAAGTCCTTGGCCGACAGCGGCATGGGGATCACACCCATGTCCAGCATCTTCTGCGACACGGCAGGCGACTTGAGCGCGGCGTCGAGTTCAGCCGACAGCTTCTTGACCACGGGTTCGGGCAGGCCTCCGGGGGCGACCAGGCCTTGCCAGGCGTAGGCAGTGAAGTCAGGCACGCCTTGTTCGGCCATGGTGGGGGCGTCGGGCAGCACGGCGACGCGCTCGGGCGTGGCCGAGGCCAGCACGCGCAGCTTGCCGGCCTTGACGTTGGGCAGGCCGGCGGCCAGGTCGATGAACATCACGTCCACCTGTCCACCCAGCAGGTCCTGGATGGCCGGCGCGGCGCCCTTGTAGGGCACGTGCAGCAGGTTGGCGCCCGTGCGCTGCTTGAACAGTTCCAGCGCCAGATGGTGCGGCGAGCCCGCGCCGGCCGACGCGGCGGTCAGCTTGCCCGGCTCTTTCCTGGCGGCCTGGATCACGTCGTCCACCGTCTTGTAGGGCGAATTGACGTTCACGGCCAGGAGCAGCGGGAACTTGGCGATGCCGCCGATATAGGTGAACTTGGACGGATCGTAGGACAGCTTGGCGTACAGCGACGGATTGAACGCCAGGGTGCCCGAGTCGGCCGTGCCGATCACGTAGCCGGTGGGTTCGGCCTGCGAGATGGCGGTGGCGCCGATGATGGTGGCGGCGCCGGGGCGGTTTTCGACCACGATGGTCTGGCCCAGCGGCTTTTCGATGCCGCTGGCGACGGTGCGCGCGACCACGTCGGCACCGCCGCCGGCCGGGTAGGGCACGATCCAGCGGATGGGCTGGGTGGGCCAGGATTGGGCGGCGGCCGCGGTGGCGGCCAGCGACAGGGCGGCAAGCGCCAAAAGGCGCCGTGCGTGTTTGTGCATGGGGTGTCTCCTCGTTTTTTGCGACGTCATTATGCCCCGCGCCCGGGGCAATATGCGTCTGTTTCGAGGCCCGGAATCAGCGGCTTATTGCGGATCGGGGTAGCTGCGGACACCAAAAATGGCGGTACCGATGCGGACCTCGGTGGAACCTTCTTCGATCGCCAGCTCGAAATCGCCGCTCATGCCCATCGACAGGCGGTCCAGCGACACGCCGGCGATGGCTTCCTGGCGCAACTGGTCGCGCAGTTCGCGCAGGGCACGGAAGCAGGCGCGCACCTGGGCCGGATCGGGTGAGTTGACCGCCATGGTCATCAGGCCCTGCACGCGCAGGGTGGGGAATTCGGTTGCGATGCGGCGCAGGAAGTCGGGCACGTCGGCGGGGTCCATGCCGAACTTGCTGGGTTCGGATGAGGTCTTGACCTGCACCAGCACGTCCAGGGTCCGGCCCTCATTGAGCAGGCGGCGGTGCAGGGCCTCGGCCAGATCCACGCGGTCCAGCGATTGCAGCTCGGTGGCGTCGCGGGCCGCGTCCTTGGCCTTGTTGGTCTGCAAGTGACCGATCAGCACCCATTGCACGCCCTGGCCCGCCAGCGCGGCGGCCTTCTGGCGCAGTTCCTGCGTCTTGTTTTCGCCGAAACGGGTCAGGCCCAGCGCCATGGCCTCGCGCACGGCGTCCACCTCGAACGTCTTGCTGACCGGCAGCAGCGTCACGCTGTCCGGCGCTCGGCCGGCGCGTTCGCAGGCCTGCGCAATGCGTTGCTGGATTCGGGCAAGGCGCCCGGCCATGGTGTCTACGACGGTCATGCGGTTCTCTTTGGGTCGGAATGTCCCATAGTGTAGGACCTGGGCAGCCGGTTTCACCACACTCGGTCAAATGGGACCGTATCTTCGTTGACCCTGTTTGATCGGCAGGCTTAGAATTTGTAGATATTTGTTTAGATTTCAATGTTTTAACCCCCGGCGCGGTCCCCAGGGCAGCGCGGTCCATCCCTTTTCCTCGTTCCCTCCGCCATGTCCAGTGTCGCGCCCGACTACGCTTTCGCCACGCCTTTCCTGAATCCCCCCGCTTCCCCGATCCGCTCGCTCATGCCTTACGCGATGCGTCCCGGCACCATTTCGCTGGCGGGCGGCTATCCCGCCCAGGAACTGTTCGACGTGGACGGCCTGTCGATCGCCTCCACCCAGGTCATGGCGCGCCTGGGCGCATGCCTGCAGTATTCCAACATCGATGGCCAGGCCAGCCTGCGCAACGAGCTGGCTCGCCTGTCGGCGGTGCGCGGCCTGCACTGCAACCCGGATACCGAACTGGCCGTCACCGGCGGCTCGCAGCAGGCCATGGCGCTGTTGACCCGCGTGATGTTGCAGCCCGGCGACCACGCCATCATCGAATCGCCCGCCTTCCCCAATTCCGTACAGGCGCTGCGCTATACCGGCGCCACGGTGCACACCGTGCCGTCGGGTCCGGACGGCGTCGATATCGAGGCGCTCGACGAACTGGCCGCGCGCATCAAGCCCAAGATGGTCTGCGTCGTGGCGTCGTTCTCGAACCCGTGCGGCGCCACCATTTCGCGCCAGCGCCGCCTGCGCTTGCTGGAACTGGCCGTCAAGCACCGCTTCCTGATCGTCGAAGACGATCCCTACAGCGAACTGCGCTTTGCCGGCGAAGCCGTGCCGCCCATCATGGCACTGGCCGAAGGCGAAGCCCGTCACTGGGCCGTGTACCTGGCCAGCATGTCCAAGACCATGGCGCCGGCCCTGCGCATCGGCTGGCTGGTGGCTCCGCCCGAAATCCGTCGCCGTTGCGTCGGCGCCAAGGCTGCCGACGACATGGCCTCGTCCGCCTGGATCCAGGAAGTCGTGGCCCAGTATCTGGCCAATGGCCGCTACGAAGAACATGTACCCCGCATCCGCGCGGCCTATGGCTTGCGTTGCGACGCCATGGCCGATGCGCTGGCGCGTGAATTGAACGGCCGCATCGTCTTTCGCAAGCCAGAAGGCGGCATGTTCTTCTGGGCCCGCCTGACCGGCGAGGTCGATGCCACGCGCCTGTTGCCCTATGCGATCGAGCACGAAGTGGTCTACGTGCCCGGCAAGGCTTTCTATGCCGATGCGGCGCAGGCCGACATGCACGCCATGCGCATGTCCTTCGCCACTATGAACGAAAGCCAGATCGCGCTGGGCATGCAGCGCCTGAGCCGGGCGCTGGACGCCTGCGAGGCCAACCAGCCCGTGTCGATTTCGCTGGCGGCCTGATATACCTAAATAAGCGCTTGTTATTTGGCGCGGGCGCTTCATGTCTATAAGCTTCACGCCTTGGCGCGCTTGCGCGCCCCGCTACAACAGGGCGCTGGCGCGTCCGGGTACTACAGGAATCCAGGTCATGAATATTGCTAAAGGGTTGGTGGGCGCGGCGCTGCTGTTCGCAGCGGCACAGGGTGCACAGGCGGCGACGCTGGATGTGGTGCGCCAGCGCGGGGCGGTTGCCTGCGGCACCACCACGGGTTTTGCGGGTTTTTCCGCGCCCGACGCGCAAGGCAAGTGGCAAGGACTTGATGTGGACCTGTGCCGGGCCATCGCGGCGGCCGTGTTCGGCGATGCCGACAAGATCAAGGTAGTGCCGCTCAATTCGCAGCAGCGCTTCACCGCGCTGCAGTCCGGCGAAGTCGACGTCCTGACACGCAACACCACCGTGACGCAGCAGCGTGACACCGCGCTGGGCATCATCCATGCCGGCATCAACTTCTACGACGGCCAGGGTTTCCTGGTGCCCAAGTCGCTGGGCGTCAAGAGCGCCAAGGAAATCAACGGCGCCACGATCTGCCTGCAAACCGGCACGTCCAACGAAAACACGCTGGCCGACTGGGCGCGCGCCAACAACGTGACGTACAAGCCGGTCGTGATCGAGACCTTCAACGAAGTGGTCAACGCGTTCGCCGCGGGTCGTTGCGACGTGTTCTCGACCGACGCCTCGGGCCTGGCGTCCATCCGCATTTCCAAGCTGCAGAACCCCGACGACTACGTCGTGCTGCCCGAGATCATCTCCAAAGAGCCGCTGGGCCCGTTCGTGCGCCAGGGCGACGACGCCTGGCTGAACATCGTGCGCTGGTCGCTGTCGGCCATGATCGAAGCCGAGGAATACGGCGTCACGTCCAAGAACGTCGACGAACAGACCAAGAGCGCCAACCCCAACATCAAGCGCATCCTGGGCGTCACGCCCGGTGGCGGCGCCAACCTGGGGCTGGACGAAAAGTGGGCCTACAACATCGTCAAGCAAGTGGGCAACTACGGCGAAAGCTTCGAGCGCAACGTCGGCCAGGGCAGCCCGCTCAAGATCAAGCGCGGCCTGAATGCGCAATGGACGCAGGGTGGCCTGATGTACGCGCTGCCGATCCGCTGATCAACGGCTAATAGATCCCGTAGGGCACCTCGACCGCCAAGGGCTTGCCGCCCTGGGCGGGTCGCAGGGCGTAGGTGTGCACCATGCCGTCTCCGCTGGCGAGCGGCTCTTCCTTGCGCGCCACGGTGTAACGCTTGCCGTCGAACTGCAGCGTGTGTGGCGCGACCGCCTGGGCCTGGGCGGGCAGCAGCAGGCCGCCCAGCGCATCGGCCATTTCAGAAAATTCGTAGTCGACTAGCGCGCCTTCCGCGCGCAGCAGCTGCACGCGGGGTCGATACGGCGCGGCGTCCAGACTCCAGCCGTTCACCAGATCCGTGATCCACGGGCCCGGGATGCCATAGGTGCTGTCCAGCTCGGCCTCGCTGATCTCCGGTCCGACCACCGCGAGGCAACACACGGTCTTGCCGGCCGTGTAATCGTAGGCGGCCCACTTGCTGCCCGCGGCGACCACGTCAGGCAGCATGGAATAACGGTACTGCTGATCGAGCTGAGCGTCGGACACCTTGCGCCAGGCGCCGACGACGGGCGGCTGCGCCGCAGTCGATGCCGGCGCGGGTGCCTGCTCGGGCTGCTGTGCCTGGCTGGCCAGGGTCATCACGATGCCCGCGATCAGGGCGGCGGTCTTGAGCGGTAAGCGGATCATTGCCTGTCTTGGGTCGATTGATGGGATTCGATGGCGTTGGGTGAAGCGGGGGCGTTACCAGGCATGCTACCCCGGCAGCTTGCCTGGCTTGCGCGCCGCGCGTTCGGCCAGTCGCTGCGCCATGTCTTGCTGGCGCTGCATCAGGTCGGCGATCTGCTCGGCGTAGAGATCGGTAAAGTCACCGTCCAGGGGCTGCGGATCGGTCAAGTCATCGATCACCACGACGGTTCCTGCCTGATCCAGGCCCCAGATCCGGCCGCCATCGCCCACGATTTTCAGCAGGGGCAGGATGCCGGGCAGACCGGCCTCGGCCAGCTGGCGCTGCTGCGCCGAGATGCTGGCCCAGTCGGGCAAGTCCGGGGTGTCGATGCCCAACAGCACCAGGCCGCGCCAGAACGTCCAGGCGGGGCCGACCTCGAACGCCTTCGCATGCGGCCAGACAGCTTCGCGCGCCATCACGCACAAGCCGTTGGTGCGCTGGCAGAAGGCGGCAAACGCTGCCGGCAGCGGAAAGCCGACCGCGGCTTCAAGCGCCCCGATCGCTTCTGCGTCGGGGGCGGGCGCGGCGACGACCTCGAAGAACTCGGTGTCCACGGGCTCCAGGATTTCCCACATGCGTTGGTGAAACTGTTCGGCGGTCAGGGTCATGCAAGTTTCCTTGATCGATTTACAACGCCAATAGCGCCTTGGCGGCTTTGGCGGCGGCGGACGTGCCAGTAAAGCTCGCCAGCCAGCCGCGCAGGTCCGCGGCCTGGACGGGGTGCGCGTGGCGCAGCGACTCATCCAGCAGCACGGTAAGCAAGGAGCCGATACCGCGCGTCTTGGGGTCCAGGCGCGGCAACAGACCGCCCAGCATGGCGATGACGGCGGCGGGCGCCAGTGTCGCCGCGTCCGTGAAGGACGCTGCCCAGCGGGTCAGGACGATCGCGGGCACGCAGGCGGCGTAGGCCTGCGCGGCAGCGGTTGCGTCCAAGCGGTGCGGAATCGCAGCGGCAAACGCTTCCACGGCTTGCGCGCGCACCTCGGCCTGCTTGGCCGCCATGCCCAGGGCAAGCAGTTGGACGGTTTCCGCGTGCCACGCGCCCGGATGCCCGGCAAGAACGCGCAGCACGGCGGCCGCGCGATGCTCGGCTTCGTCGCCCGCTGCCGTGTTCATGACCGCCATGCTGGCCGCGGCCAGCGGCAAGGTCGACGCGGGGTTGGCCAGGCCGAGTTCGGCGCAGACCAGCGCATGGGCGTCGCCCCAGTCGTTGTATTGCAGCGGACCTGACGGAATCAGCGCCGGTTGCGTGGCCGAAGGCGCTTCGTCGGGCGCGGCATGGATCACGGGGCTCCACCACACCCATTGCGGCGAGCCGTCGGCCTTCAAGGTGCTCGATCCGCGGCTGCGCCATTCGATCTGCACGGTGTCGGTGATCTGCGGCCACGCGCCGCCGGTAGCCTCGACCGCCCGGGCCCGATGCTCGGGATGCACGCGCAGCAAGGCCTGGGTGAGATCCACCGGCATCGGCGGGCCACTTTCCCGGCCCGCCTCGAATCGGGCCAGCAGGGCATCGGCATCGACCCAGCCTTGCGTGTCGGTAGGCGTGGCGAGCAACGGGCGGCGCGGCGTCTTGCCCTGCACGATCGCGGCGACCTCGCGAAGGCGGGTGATGAAGCTGGGCAGCAGGGTGGATTGCTCGGCGCTCGGCAGCGCCTGGGGTTTGCCCTCGCGTTCCTGCACCCATTCGCCGTTGACCAGGCTGGTGCTGGTTTGCTGCCAATACTGCCGTGGCAGGAACGGGGCTTCAGGTTCGTGCGCCGCCAGCAGCAGCGCCGCCGCGTAGTGCTGTCTTTCGCGCTCGGCCAGGCGGCGTGCCCGCTTGGCCAGGGGCGCGACCGTGGCAGCCACTTGCCCGGACGTCGCCAGCCATGCCAGCGCCAGCTCGAATTCCAGGGCGTCGGCGGGCGCTTCCAGCAGTGCGGCATAGCGTTCCTGGGCGTCGTCGTCCGTCCAGGGGCGCAGCGGTTCGGGTGGCGGCAAGTGGGATGGCATGCCCGACACACCCTGCGCATTGGCGTCTGGCGCAAGACCGTCCCCCGCGTTGTCATCGACCTCGGCGGCGCTGGCGTGCGGCAGCAGGACGGCCACCGCCGGCGCCAGGGCGTCGCGCTGCTGTTGCGCCAGATCCACCCGGCCCATCTTCACCAGCGCCTTCACCGCCGCCCGTTGCACGTCGGCATGCGGATGCCCCAGACCCAGGGCCAGCGCCTGCGCCAGGGCCTGCGAATCGCCCCGTGCCTGTGCGCCCAGTGCTTCCAGAATGCGCAGCACCGACAGCGCCGCGGCCTTCGGCCCCGAGAATGCGCCGCCGCAAGCGTCCACGAAAGGCGTGGCGTCGAGCAGGCCATGCTTGTGCAGCGTCTCGAACTGCTTCACGGCCAGCGACACGGTGGCCGTGATCGACGAGCCCAGGCACCGCCGCAGCAACTGCTGGTCGGCCGCCACCTCGTCGGGCGTGGGGGCCAGCGTCGCATACAGGCGCGAGTACCAGCCGGCGCGATAGGCGGAGAAATCCCGGTTCATCGCCTGCAGGCAGCTGCGCAGCACACGGCCCCGGTCCAGCGTGCCTTCATTGGTCAGCAGCACGACCGTGTTGTGCCAGTTCAATTCCTCGCGCGAGAACTTGTCGATGTTCGCCAGCGAGATCTCGCCGCCGCCTTCCACTTCGAAGATCCGCCAGAACACCTCGTCGCGCAGCGCGTGGTCGTGGCGCAGCATGAAGAGGCGCACTTCCTGTTCGTGCCGTCCGCCCAGCCCGGCGACCATGGCCAGCACGTAGTCATCCGTATGCTCGACCTGTAGCCCGTTGAAACGCTCGTTCAGGCGGATCGGCACGAAGTTCGGGCGCTGGGACCAGCGCTGCGTCATTTCGCGCAGCCGCTTGGGCGACGCGTCCACCGCGCGCATATCGTCCGACTGCACCTGAAGCAGGGCGTCATACAGGGTGCGCAGGGTCGCGCCATCCTGGATCAGCCGCGCCGTATCGCGGTAGTAGTCCCAGAGATTTGCGTAGGTAGTCATGCGAGTGGTTATCTCTCGTGAGTCCGCTGCGCGGCGGCAGCGGCGGTTTCGGCCAAAGGCGTCACACGCGGTACGACGGCTTCCAGGCTGCGCAAGGTCACCGCCAGCACCGACGCGCCCTTGCGTCGCGCCGCCAGCGCGGCGGGCAGCGCCACCGGCATGCCATAGTCATTGGACAGGCGTGCGGCCAGTTCGATGAGCTTGACGGCCTGGGCCAGCGGCTTGCCTTGGGCGTCGAGCAGATGCGGCAGCAGCGCCGCCAGCGTCTGCAGCACGCGGCCGCCGGAGAGGGCGCTGATAGACGCGGCGTCGGCCAGTGTCTGCGCGAGTCGTCCGGCCAGGACGAAGCCCTGCGCCAGGTGCGCCGCGATCTGCGCGGCAAACGGCGCGGGGGCGAGCAGGCCAACGTCGGCCAGCCGCGCGATCGCCTCGGCGGCCTGGGCGCGTTGCTCGGCCATCTTCGCCGATGCCGCCAGCGCCAAGGCCGAGTACACGGGCGCACCAGGCACCTGCCGGGACGCGCCCAGCGCCGTCAGCAATGGTGCAAGGCCGCGCACGTTGATCACCTGCACCGCCGCGCACAGCATCGGATGGAAATGCGCGGCCAATGTGTCAGGGTTGGACCGCAGCAGCCAGGCCGTCCATTGCACGACCTGGTCGTAGCCGTCCTGCTGCCGGGCCTCCTGGACGCGGAAGGTGAATTCGGCCGGTACGTCGGCGACATCCAGGGCCGGCGAGGCGGGCGTGTTGGTCACTGCGGCGGTGTCCGTCGGCATCCAGAACGGCTTGGGGCCCTCTCCCAATACTTCCAGATCACGCGAGAAAGTACCTTCTCCCGGCGCGGCAACCATTCGTTGCCAGGCGAAGCGATGCGCCGGCACGGGCGCCGGGGCTACGAAGGGTTCACCCCGCGCCCGACTCGACCGCAGGTCGTGGAAGGCCCCCGCCAGCAGGGCCAGCGGCGAATGCGTCGGCAGGTATTGGTAGCCCGAGCGCGAGGTCCAGGTTTCGTTGACCCTCCAATCTCCGGTCTCGACGTCGTAGCCGCTGCTGGTGAAGGTGTTTTCCTGCAACACCACGCCCACGGGGTCCGGCTTGCCTGCGCTGGCCACGACATACCGGGCATAGCCCTGGAAACTGACCTCGTCCCGGCCCAGCAGCGCGGCGGCCAGAAGGCGCCGCGGCGAGGCATTGTGTTCATCCCACACTGACGCGATGATTTCGGCGGCGCGATGTTGCAGCGCCTCGGGCAGCGCAATCTGCGGACGGTCGGCCAGGTAGTCGAAGATGCGGGGTAACTCGGCGCCGTGTCCGACGCCCTCGAACTGCGCCCCGATCAAGGCGTGCAGTGCCTCGTCGTCGCCGATGTCGGGCGCAGGCTCGGGAAGGTCCGGCAGCGACGTGCTGCGTGGTGCCGGTATCGTGATTGTGCGGCTGACGTCGTCCTCTTTCGTGCAGGCCTCGCCATTCGCATCGGCAGGCCGCATCTCGTCTGTCGCAACCATGAGCTTGCGCGCCAGCGGCGCCAGGTCCAACGGCATGCCTTCCAGCGCTTCGCCGACGATCTGCGAGATGCGATCGCTTTGCCCGGCATCTGTCTTGAGCGCGGCAAGCAGCGCGAGCTGGGCCTTGACCAGCTTCTTCTCCGTACGGGTCAGGACGGCGGGCGCGGCCTCGATCATCGCGTCCACATCCAGTTGTGCGGCGGCGCGCTTGAGCATGTCCTGGGCCAGGCCGACCGCCGTGCTGGGCGCCGTGGCGAGCACCGAGAAATACGTGTGTTGCCTGGCCGCGACTTCGTGCGCGGTCGGATCGGCCAATCGATGCACGCGCAAGTACCAGGCAATGACTTTCGCGGAGAAGTCTCGCAGCAAGGCTTCCAGTGACTCGGCCAGCAGGCGTTCCCGGAATGCCGGGCTGGCCTGGCAAAGCGCCAGGATGGCGGCGTCCCAGGCGGGGCCGGTACGTTCGATGAGCGGGTAATCGGCGCCCATTCCGTCGACTCGGAACAAGGCCCAGAACTCGCGTTCGACCCAATCGGGGTGCGCCTGCAGATGCGCGGCCATGCGCTTGCCGTGGTCTTCGTCCAGTTGCCCGTCCGCGCCGATGGCGCTGACCTGTCGCACGAAACACCGGAGATAGGCCATGGACGGGGGCGTGGCGTCATCCAGCCGAACCAGCGCGTTGCACACTGGCCAGACCAGGTCCTCGCCCCACCAGTGCTGCTCGGCCAACAGTTCGATGAATGCAGCGCGCCACGGCGCGTCCCGTTCGCTCGCCGCGGCGATGACGGCTGGCGTCATCGCGGCATGGCGGGGGGCATAGTCGCGCTTGCGCGTCATATCCGCCGGCGCCAGGGTCTCGGCCACGAGCTTGGGCTTGCCCAGCGCGGTCAACACGAAACATGCCCTGGGCGTCGGCCCCTCTGCGCTGAACAGGCGCGACGGCGGCAAGGTCTTGGCCAGCGCGGCGCGGTCTTCCTCGCCCGCACCGGTCAGTGCGCAGGCAAAGGCGGTGACGTCCGTCGCGTCGCCGCCCGCGGCCTCGCGCAGCGCCGCGCGGCGTTCGGTCAGGCTCAAGGTCATGCGTCGGCTCCAGGCGCATTGAGGGGATCGAGCACCATGCGCACGGCCAGCGTGTGCTTGCAAGGGCCGCGCGTGCCCTGGTATTTGGCGTTCCAGGGGCAGGTACAGCGGTCCTGCGCGGGCTCGGCACCCAGCACCACCCGGTAGCGCTGCGGCCCCGACTGCACCGTATACCGCCCCTCGCCCTCGGGCAGCACCGCGCCGTCCGCCACCAGCTTGCGCGCGTCGGCCAGCCGCGGATGCAGCGTATCGAGCAGCCCCGCCTGCACCGGCAGCGGGCGATGGAAATACGCGCCCGCCGCCAGGTCGAACCCTACCTGGCCGGACGACGCCAGCACGGCCAGCGCGGATGCGATCTGCGCGGGCGGCAACAGGGCTCGCGCGGCCAGTTGGGCAACATCGATGCGGGGCTCGAAGGCCAGCAACGTCGAGACGAAAGCTGCGTCCTCGTTCGCATCGCCGCCCGCGATCAGATGCAGCACCGAGCCTTCGCCCGAGAAGCCGCGCGATTTTTCCGGGCTCAGCCCCAGCGTGACCCGCGCGCCGGGTAGTTCCAGCACCCAGGCGCTGGCCTGCGGCGGCGCGCCGGCCGCCACATCGGCGCCATAGGCGCGCAGCGCCGTGGCGTAGCGCAGCAGCGGCTCCAGCACCCGCAACCGTTCCGGTCCTGCCACGCACACCGCGCCGGGCGTCGCCTGCGTGGCCAGCCGCAGCGAACGGGCGGCCTGGGTCGCCCACATCACCGTCTTGGTCGCCGATGAACGTGGCAGGGCCTGCACGAACTGGCGCAGCGCCGCGCCCGTGAGCTCGTGACGCGGCCTCATGCCCGCCGACAGCATCTGCGTCTCGGCAAATCCCTTGAGCCAGCGCGTGGGCAGCGGGACTTTCTCTTCGACGATCTCGCCCGCTTGCGTTGCGACCCGCAACGCCTCACTGCCCACGGTCAGGTGCAAGGGCTCCGCTGCGCGCAGCCCCGCCAGCGCCTGGCGCAGCGGGGGATTCACGTCCACGTTGGTGACGCCGGGCGCCGAATGCGTGGCGTCCAGCGCCGCCGCGTCCACGTCCAGGCGCGCATACACGCCGCAGCACACGCTGAAGGACTCGAAGCGCAAGCCTTCGGGTGTGCAGGTCACGACCGGGTCCGCCGCCCGCAGCACCGCCGCCAGCGTGTTCGGCGGCACATAGAAGCGCGTGCGTGCCACCCGCGCCAGCATCAGCAGCGCTTGCGCCACCACGGCGGGCTGCGCCACGAATCCGGAAAAGAAAAAGGGATGCGCCACCGCGCCCGACGGTGCAAGACCGCCGCTGGTGGCCAGGTTCAGGTCGGCCTGGCCCTGCCGTTGGGCGAATTCCGAAGGGGCGAGATAGGCATAGGCCAGCTCGGTCATGCGTCAGGGCTCCTGGACAGGGGCGCGACGATGCTCTGCCGTCGCGGGGGCTGGCGCGTCAACTGCGCCGGTAGAGTTCGGCAATCCTGGTGAATGCGTTGCGCAGTTCGCGCGTGCCGCCCTGGAAAATCACGGGCCGCCCACTGTGCGTGAACACCACCAGCCGCTTGGAAAACAGCA
Organism: Achromobacter sp. 1014246743; assembly: GCF_059760725.1. Taxonomy (NCBI): domain Bacteria; kingdom Pseudomonadati; phylum Pseudomonadota; class Betaproteobacteria; order Burkholderiales; family Alcaligenaceae; genus Achromobacter; species Achromobacter sp. 1014246743. Next base: position 31,127 of record NZ_JCBANA010000022.1, on the reverse strand, counting down.
TCGGCACGAATCGCGCGCCGCGCACGTCTTCCCAGGCGACCTCGCGGCGCGCGAACCAGCTTTGGCGCAGGCCGCGTTCGTCGATGGTGGTGATGGATGTCTGCATGTGCCAGGAGATGAACAACAGGCCGATGAAGCACAGTCCCACGCCCACGGCCAGCGCAGCGTCGAAAGGCTGCGCGGGGGCGCGGATGGCGGTGGTGACGACCTGCACGCCCAGCACGGCCAGGATGACCCAGGTCAGGATGCGGACCCAGTCCGGCCATGCCTGTCCCGACAGGGGCAGGGGGCCGATGGCGCGCAGCAGGGCGGCAAGTTCCTCGGGTGGAGGGGCGGAGACGGGGGACGTCATGCGGCTGCGAAATTCCGGTAGCGTTGCGAGAAGATGCGCGCCAGGCGGTCCTGGCGCTCACGCGAAACGCGCGCAGCCATTCTACGAGTTTTCGCGTCAGGCGGCCCGCTTGGCGGCAATGGCGTTGCCGGCCCGGCTGGAGCCCTTGCGGTTCAGGTTGGCCGACATCCATTGGCCGATGTCGACCACGGCGTCGAAGTCCACGCCCGTATCGATATCCAGGCCGCGCAGCATGTACAGCACGTCTTCGGTGGCCACGTTGCCGGTGGCTCCCTTGGCATAGGGGCAGCCGCCCAGGCCGGCCACCGAGGCGTGGAAGATCGAAATGCCGGTTTCCAGCGATGCCAGGATGTTGGCCAGCGCCTGGCCGTAGGTGTCATGGAAATGGCCCGACACGCGCGCCGGGTCCACCACGCGGGTGACCGCCGCCATCACATCGCGCACGCGTTGCGGCGTGCCGACGCCGATGGTGTCGGCGACGTCGATTTCATCGACCTGCATGGCCAGGTAGCGCCGGGCCACGTCGACCACCGCGTCGATCGGCACGTCGCCCTGGTAGGGACAGCCCAGCGCGCAGCTGATGCTGCCGCGCACGCGGATGCCGGCGTCGCGGGCGGCCTGCACCACGGGTTCGAAGCGCGCGATGGATTCGGCGATGGAGCAATTGATGTTCTTTTGCGAGAAGGCCTCGCTGGCCGCGCCGAAAATGACGATTTCGTCCGCGCCGGCGGCCAGCGCGCCTTCGAAGCCCTTCATATTGGGCGTCAGCACCGAGTAGATCGTGCCGGGGCGGCGTTCGATGCGCGCCATGACGTCGGCGCCGTCGGCCATTTGCGGCACCCACTTGGGCGACACGAACGAGGCCGCCTCGACGTTGGGAAATCCGGCAGCGGCCAGGCGGTTGACCAGTTCCACCTTGATGTCGGTGGACACGAATTCTTTTTCATTCTGCAGGCCGTCGCGGGGGGAAACCTCGACGATCTTGACGCGGGAGGGCAAAGCCATGTCTCTTCCTGTATCGGTATCGGGTGGCGGCCGCGGCAACACGACGGCGCCTTCGCCAATAGTAGCGCCAACGCCTATTTCAGGCGCTGGAAGCGGCCGTCGTCCAGTCGGGCCACGCGGGCGGCCAGTTCCAGTTCCAGCAATTGGGCCTGCAGCGTGGGCGTGTCCAGGCCGCAGCGCGCCTGGATGGCATCCAGGTGCAGGGGGTCGAACCCCAGGGCATCCAGCACGGGGTGGTCGGGCAAGGCGGCGGGCGCTTGCGCCTTGGCGCGCGGGGCGCCGGGCGTGGGGCCGCCGCCCAGTTCGTCGGTAATGTCGGCCGCGGTTTCCACCAGCTTGGCGCCTTGGCGAATCAAGGCATGGCAGCCGCGTGACAGCGGCGAATGGATGGAACCGGGAATGGCGAAGACCTCGCGCCCGCTTTCGCCCGCCAGGCGGGCGGTGATGAGGGACCCGCTCTGCTTGGCCGCCTCGACCACCAGCACGCCGCGCGCCAACCCCGCCACGATGCGGTTGCGCTTGGGAAAGTGCTGCGGCAGGGCGCCCGTGCCCAGCGGCAATTCGGACACCAGTGCGCCTTGGGCGGCGATGCGGTGGGCCAGGTCGCGATGTTTGGCGGGATAGATGCGGTCGATGCCGGTGCCCATGACCGCGACCGTGCCCGCGCCGCCGGGGCCGGCATCCAGCGCGCCTTCATGGGCCGCGGCGTCAATGCCCAGGGCCAGCCCGCTGATGACCCGCCAGCCGCTGCCCGCCAGGTGGCGGGCGAAGGCGCGCGCGTTTTCCTGGCCGCCCGGCGTGGCGTTGCGCGCGCCCACCACGGCCAGCGCCTGGCCTTGCAGATAGGCCGGATCGCCGGTCACGTAGAGCAGGATGGGCGGGTCGGCGATGGTGAGCAGGCTTTGCGGATAGGCGGGGTCGGCCAGGGTCAGGATGTGGTGATCGGGGGCGTCGACCCATTGCAGGGCGCTGTCGACCTGCGCGGCCATGTCGGCGGGCATGGGGGCGGCCAGCTGGCGCGCCAGCGCGTCGGGCACCTGGCGCATCAGGGCGCTGGCACGCTGCGCATAGATCTGTTCCGGCAGGCCCAGCGCGCCCAGCAACGTGCAGGCGGTAGCGGACCCGACCCCGGGCTCCAGGGACAGGCGCAGCCAGGCGGACAATTCGGCAACAGTGTGGGTCAACGGCATGAAGAAGGGCGCCGGCGGGCCGGCTGCATCGGTGGGCAAAGGGCTGGGCGCTCGCAGCGCGGGTCGTCCGAGAGTGTCGCATGGCTGCGACGTGGGCCGGGCGAGGGGCGGACCGAATCGTCCCGGATAGGGGGTCAAAAATGGGGGCAGGTTGATCCGTGCAATCTTCCGTTTAGCCGAAAACTATTAGAAATCAAGACTCTAATGAATTAAACTCTTATCCAGGCACTTATCACTGACGACCCCTTTCAATGGCTTTACTACCTATTCTTCGCTACCCGGATCCGCGCTTGCACAAAGTGGCCAAGCCGGTCGCCGAGGTCGATGACCGCATCCGCCAACTGGTGCGTGACATGGCCGACACCATGTACGACGCGCCGGGTGTGGGCCTGGCCGCCACCCAGGTCGACGTGCACGAGCGCGTGGTCGTCATCGACGTGTCTGAAGAAGGCAACCAGTTGCTGGTGCTGATCAACCCCGAGATCACCTGGCACAGCGACGACCACAAGGTCTACGAAGAAGGCTGCCTGTCCGTGCCGGGCGTGTACGACGAAGTCGAGCGCGCCTCGCGCATTCGCTGCAAGGCGCTGGACATCGACGGCAAGCCGTTCGAGTTCGACGCCGATGGCCTCTTGGCCGTGTGCGTGCAGCACGAACTGGATCACCTTGAAGGCAAGGTGTTCGTCGAGTACCTGTCTTCGCTGAAGCAGAACCGCATCAAGACCAAGCTGAAAAAGGCCGAGCGCGAAGCGCTGCGCGCCTGATGCCTGTTTCCTTTCTTCGGGTCCGATCCCCATGCGCCTAGTTTTTGCCGGCACGCCGGAATTCGCCCGTATCGCCTTCGACGCCTTGCGGGCGGCAGGCCACGATATTCCCCTGGTCATGACGCAGCCCGACCGTCCCGCGGGGCGGGGGCTCAAGCTCACGCCCAGCCCGGTCAAGCAGGCCGCGCTGGATGCCGGCATTGAAGTCGCCCAGCCGCGCAGCCTGCGCCTGGACGGCCGCTATCCCGACGAGGCCGCCCAGGCTCGCGAACTGCTCGAACGCGTGGCGCCCGACGTCATGGTGGTGGCGGCGTACGGCCTGATCCTGCCGCAATGGGTGCTGGGCCTGCCGCGCCTGGGCTGCCTGAACATCCACGCCAGCCTGTTGCCGCGCTGGCGCGGTGCCGCGCCCATCCAGCGCGCCATCGAGGCGGGCGATGCCCGTACCGGCGTCACCATCATGCAGATGGATGCGGGCCTGGATACCGGCGATATGCTGCTGGAACGGGTGGTGCCCATCGCCGACGACACCACGGCGGCGCAATTGCACGACGCGCTGGCCCTGGCCGGCGGCGAGGCCATCGTCGCCACGCTGGCTGCGCTGGAACAAGGCGGCCTGAGGCCGGTGCGCCAGCCCGAAGACGGCGTCACCTATGCCGCCAAGCTGGACAAGGCCGAAGCCGCGCTCGATTGCAGCCTGCCCGCCGCCCTGTTGGCGCGCCGGGTACGCGCCTTCAACCCCGTGCCGGGCGCCAGCATCCGCTTGCCCGGCCTGGACGATCCGGTGAAGGTGTGGCGCGCCCAGGCATTGGACCAGCCCGCGTCGGCCGCGCCCGGCAGCGTGCTGCGCGCGGATGCCCAGGGCATCGATATCGCGACCGGCGACGGTGTGCTGCGTTTGCTGGAATTGCAGAAGGCGGGCGGCAAGCGCCAGCCCGTGGACGTGTTCGTGCGCGGCTGGCAGCCGGCCTGAGGCGCCTGCCTGGCTCCGCGGCGCCGCAAGCAGGCGGTCCCCACGGGGCCGACGGCTTTCAGCCTTTTCAGCCTTGTGCGGCCAGCAGATCCAGGTACGCGCCCGACAGCAACTGTTCGGGCTTGACCTGCAGGCTGGCCAGCAATTCGTGGGCTTCGGCCATGCCGGTCTCGACGCTTTCGCCGTCGCGCAGCACCACTTCCAGTTCCAGGAAATCCCCCAGCCCTTCGACCCGGTCCAGATGGATGCGGGTGCGCCCCGTCATATGCAGCAGGCGTGTCTTGCGCACGCGGCCCACCAGGCCATAGGCCAGCGCCAGGGCTTCGCGCAGCGTGTCCGGCGATGACGTCGGCGAAATGACGTAGAAACTCTCTTTCGGTCCGGTGTCGTCCGCGCGGCGATAGAAGATCAGTTCGGCGGTGCCGTCGGCAAAGACGCGCAGCTTGAGCCGACCGTTGGGGCAGGCAAAGAACGTGTCGTCCTGCGCGATGGTGACCGGCGGCTTGCCGGACAGGGCCGCAGCCAGGGGCTCGACGGCGTCCACGCTGGCTATCCGGGCTTTGATTTCGACATTGCGTGCCATGGGTGCTTCCTTGGGGAGAGCCCGCCGTCAGCTCGCCAGGGCCGGCAGGTCGGCGACGTGCAGGAACAGTTCGTCGGGGCCGCGTTCGCGCAGCGCATCGACATGGTTGTACCCCCAGGCCACCGATGCCACCCGCACGCCCGCCTTGCGTGCGGCGTCGATGTCGCGCATTTCGTCGCCCACCAGCAGGAAGCGTTCGGGCGCGGTGTCGTGGCGCTTGAGCAGGCGCTCGATCTTGGCCGGCTTGCCGAACAGGTCCGTGCCGCATTCATAGTCGTCGAACAGGCCGACGGTGTCCGGGCCCAGCACCCGCTGCACGTTCTCGAGCGAATTCGAACTGACGACCACCAGCCGCATGCCGGCGGCCTTCAGGCGCGCCAGGGCGTCGGGAATGCCATCGAACAGGTGCACGCTGGGGTCGATTTCCTGCATGAGCGTGCGCACATGCGCCATGATCGCAGGCAGCTTCCAGAGCGGAATGCCCAGGAATTTCAGGATTTCCGAGGCTTCGCGGTGACGCAGCTGGTCGCGTTCAGCCGCGTCGATCTTGCGAAAGCCGTATTTGTCGGCAACCGTGTTCAGGATGGAATTGAACCAGGGCATGGTGTCTGCCAGGGTTCCGTCAAAGTCGAAAGCTGCGATGTCGTATTTCAAGTAAGCAATCCGTTGCCGGTCTACATGGGGTGAAGCAGATACTGCACCACGGGGGCCAGGTCTTCAAGCGGAGGAGCGCCGGCGACCACGCGCTGCGCGTTGGTCCAGGGATACTCCAGCGCCAGCAGCCAGCCGAACACCGCCTCGGCATCGCCGGGCGGCAGCGTCACCATGGTCTCGATGGTGATGGTCAGATGATGGGCGCGGTAAGGGTCGCGCTGGAAGGCCCAGTCGTATCGGCCACAGCCTACGCGTACATTGCCAGTGGCCTTTTCCGTCATGCCGACGATCCAGTCGCAGCGGTATTCCGGCAGGCATGCGCCGGCTTCGGGCCGGGCCAGGTAGAACGTGTAGACGTTCTCGTAGGTCTGGCCGAACTTGCGCACCAGCGTGTCGGTGATGGCGGCCAGGCCGTGCGATTCAGGGGGAAACGCGATGGCCTGCGTGCGCAGGGCCATCTTCAGCACGGCCTGCGGGGCGAAGGCGCGCGCCATGTAGTGCGGGCGGTTTTCGTCCTTGGCGTGGAAGTAGTCACGCAATACGGACTCGGTGCAGGCGGGAGACAACGGGCCGGTGGACATTGCGGGGCGTTCCTTGGGGGCGGGGGTTGAGGAGGGCGTCAGGCCTTCACCGGCTCGAACCACTTCGAGACGTTGGGCGGCTCATAGATCGCGTAGCGGTCAAGCAGCGTGGCGGGGTCGCTTTCCACCACCAGCATGTCGCGGTGCTGGGGGCGCATGAAGGCTTCGTCGACCGCATGGTCGACGAACTGCATCAGGGCGTCGTAGTAGCCGGCGATGTTCAGCAGGCCGCAGGGCTTCTGGTGCATGTTCAACTGAGCCCAGGTCCAGACCTCGAAGAATTCTTCCAGCGTGCCGGCGCCGCCGGGCAATGCGATGAAGCCGTCGGCCTTTTCCATCATCATGGCCTTGCGCTCGTGCATGTTCTGCACCAGATGCAGCTCGGTCAGGCCGCGGTGGGCCTGTTCTTTCTTTTGCAGCAGTTCCGGGATCACGCCGATCACGCGGCCACCGCCGGCCAGCACTTCGTTGGCGATCACGCCCATGATGCCGACCACCGAGCCGCCGTACACCAGGCCCAGGTCGCGCTTGACCAGTTCACGGGCCAGCACGCGGGCCTGTTCCAGGTATTCGGGGCGGGCGCCGGGGTTGGAGCCGCAATACACGCAGATGTTCTTCAGTGTCATATGACGCTATTTATAGCCTAGCCCGTTACAGATTGCGTCACGGGTCTTACGGGAAGCCGATAGTTTACGAGAAGCGCTGCCAGTGACTTCCGACGAGGGCGCAGCGCCCGGAAACAGGGTCGCGGGCAATGTTTGGACACAGCATCTTTTCGAGCGGTAGGTAGACTGGATCGTTCGGAACGACTGGAAGTCCAGCGTCGTAGAACCCACTAAAAAGGAGCTAACGATATGGAAAACACGACCCGTAACCGCGAACAGGACCGCCGCCCGTTCGATATGGATGTGAAGGCCATCCGCGCCAAGGCGCGCCAGGACATCGAATCGGGCGCCGTCACCGACAGCTATCGCGCCGACCGAGAGCAGGTACTCAAGCTGTTGAACGAAGCACTGGCCACCGAAATCGTCTGTGTGCTGCGCTACAAGCGCCACTTCTTCATGGCGCGCGGCCTGAACGCCGAACCGGTGGCCGCCGAATTCGCCGAACACGCCGCCCAGGAGCAGGAACACGCCGACAAGCTGGCAGAGCGCATCGTGCAACTGGGCGGCGAACCCAACCTGTCGCCCAAGGGACTGCTCGAGCGCAGCCACTCCGAATATGTCGAAGGCAACACGCTCGAAGAAATGATCAAGGAAAACCTGATCGCCGAGCGTATCGCCATCGATAGCTACCGCCAGATGATCGACTACATCGGCGAACAGGATTCCACCACGCGCCGCATGCTGGAAGAGATCCTGGCCGTCGAGGAAGAGCACGCCGACGACCTGTCGGATTTCCTGGCCAAGCACTGATACCCGGCTGGCACCACGCGCTTGGCGCCGCGGCCAGGCGTTCATGCGGCGGGCAGCCCATCGGGGTTGCCCGCCGTTGACGCTTCTGGGCGTGGGTGCCCGTCAGGCTTGCAGGGTGGCCGCGTCGTGACGGCGCGCGGCGGCATTCAACTGCGCATGATGCGCTTCGGCCCATCGGTCCAACGCCACCAGCGCCACGTTCAATGATTGGCCCAGTTCGGTCAGGTGATAGCGCACGTGCGGCGGCACCGTGCGCATGTCTTCGCGCCGCACCAGCCCGTGGCGTTCCAGGTCGCGCAGCGTCTGCGTCATGATCTTCTGCGAGATGCCGTCCAGCTTGCGCAGCAGTTCGCCGTTGCGCAGCGGGCCTTGCGCCAGCGCCGGCAAGAGCAGCGGCACCCACTTTCCCGAGATCAATTCAAGCGCGCGACGCGAGGGGCAGGCGGCGTTGAAGACGTCTGCGGCGGGTGCGCGATGCGGGGAGGTTGCCATGGGGACTTCCTATCGTTACCAAAAGGTGCGTACTTGTGCCTGGGTAACTATAGGCCCTAATCTGGCCGCCTGTTGATTCGTGGGGAGGCCCTGATGGCCTGGTGGATCTTGCTGGCCGCGAGCGCGGTCGAAATCGTGATGGCGCTGGCATTGAAGTATGCGGACGGGTGGACGCGGTTCTGGCCCAGCGTCATCGGCATAGCCGCGGCCCTGGGCAGTATCTTCCTGCTGACGCTGGCGATGCGGCACCTGCCCGCGGGTACGGCCTATGCGGTCTGGACCGGCATCGGCTCGGTGGGCATCACGGTGTTGGGGATCGTGCTGTTCGGCGATTCGCCGTCCGCGGCGCGCCTGGCGTGCATCGCGCTGATCGTGGGCGGCGTGGCGGGTTTGAAGCTGCTGGAGGCGTAAGCCGGCGGCCATGGCCGCCGGCTTGGGGGGCGCGCTTAGATCGTATCGGCCCAGAGGTCGTATTCGTCCGAGTCGGTGACCCGGGCGCGCACCAGGTCGCCGGGCTTGAGCACGCGGTCCGAGCTGACGTAGACACAGCCGTCGATTTCCGGCGCATCGGCGCTGCTGCGGCCCACGGCGCCGTCTTCGTCCACTTCGTCGATCAGCACGTCGATCTCGCGGCCGACCTTGCGGGCCAGGCGCGCGGTCGAGATGGACTGCTGCAGTTCCATGAAGCGCTCCCAGCGGTCCTGCTTGACGTCGTCGGGCACCGGGTTGTCCAGCAGGTTTGCGGGCGCGCCTTCCACCGGCGAATACTGGAAACAGCCGACGCGGTCGAGCTGGGCCTCTTGCATCCAGTCCAGCAGGTACTGGAAGTCTTCCTCGGTTTCGCCGGGAAAGCCGACGATGAAGGTCGAGCGGATGGTCAGGTCTGGACAGATCTCGCGCCACTTCTTGATGCGGGCCAGGGTCTTGTCTTCAAAGGCCGGACGCTTCATGGCCTTCAGGATGCGCGGGCTGGCGTGCTGGAAGGGGATGTCCAGGTAGGGCAGGATCTTGCCCTCGGCCATCAGCGGAATCACTTCGTCCACGTGCGGGTACGGATACACGTAGTGCAGGCGCGTCCAGACGCCCATGTCGGACAAGGCCATACAGAGCTCGGTCATGCGGGTGCGCACGGGCCGGCCGTTCCAGAAACCGCTGCGGAACTTCACGTCCACGCCGTAGGCGCTGGTGTCCTGCGAGATCACCAGCAGTTCCTTGACGCCGGCCTTGACCAGGCGCTCGGCTTCGCTGAGCACGTCGCCCACGGGCCGGCTGACCAGGTCGCCGCGCATCGACGGGATGATGCAGAAGCTGCAGCGGTGGTTGCAGCCTTCGGAAATCTTCAGGTAGGCGTAGTGGCGCGGCGTGAGCTTGATGCCCTGCGGCGGCACCAAGTCCAGATAGGGGTTGTGGTCTTTCTTGGGCGGGGCGGCATCGTGCACGGCCCGCACCACTTCTTCGTATTGCTGCGGACCGGTCACGGACAGCACGCTGGGGTGCACCTTGCGGATCACCGATTCCTCGACGCCCATGCAGCCGGTGACGATGACCTTGCCGTTCTCGGCCAGCGCTTCGCCAATGGCTTCGAGCGATTCGGCCTTGGCGCTGTCGATGAAGCCACAGGTGTTGACCACGACGACGTCGGCGTCGTTGTACTCGGGCGTGACTTCGTACCCTTCGGTGCGCAGTTGGGTCAGGATGCGTTCGGAGTCGACCAGGGCTTTAGGACAGCCCAGGCTGACAAAGCCGACTTTGGGGGAAGACATGGAATACCTCGGTGGGCGCTAGCCGGCGCCAGTGATCAAATAGTGCGCAATTTTAGCGCGGCAGGGCGGGGGGCCGTTATTTTAGCGGGTCGCCGGCAGGGGCGTCGGATTTAATGCGTCCCTGAATAAGGGTGGCAGGTCGCCAGCCGGGGCCGAGGCTTGCGGTGGCCCCTGCCCTTGAGGCGCGTTGCTGCGGTCTCAGCGGCGCTTCTTGTCGCTGCCCGCCTGCAGTTCGAGTTCGTGGATGCGTTGCTGCAATGCGTCCACTTGCTGGCGGTAGTCGCTGACATCGTTGTAGACGCACAGGATACGCCCTTGTGCGTCATCGTCCTGATCGCGCTGCAGCGCCGCGTGCACGCGCACCCAGGTAAAGCTGCCATCCTTGCGGCGTAGCCGCTTTTCCATGACGCTTTCGAAAATCTCGCCTTTGAGCAGGCGCGACAGGGTCTGCAGGTTGGCGGGCAGGTCGTCGGGATGCGTGAGGGCCTGGAAAGTCTGCCCGGACAGTTCCGCTGCGTCGTAGCCCAGCAGGGCGCACAAGGGCGGGTTGACCCGCAGCCAGCGGCCGTCCAGGTCCAGCCAGGCCATCGCCACGCCAGCTTGCTCGAAGAAGGTGCGAAAGCGCTCTTCGCTACGGCGCAGTTTTTCTTCCGCCAGCTTGCGGTCGGTGCTTTCCATGCTGATGCCGATCATCTTCACCAGCCGGCCCGCGCTGTCGCGCAGCGAGGCGCCGCGCGAGGTGATCCAGCGCACCGCGCCGTCGCGCTGGATGATACGGAAGTCATATTCGTAGCTGCTGCCGTCTTCCATGCATTGGCGGTAGATGCGTTGCAGCGCTTCGACGTCTTCCGGCACCACATGGATCCAGAAGTCTTCGTTGCGGCGCACCGGCCAGCCGTAGACGTCTTCCACGTTTGCGGAATACGACACCGCGTCCGTCAGCCAATTCCATTCCCACGTGACGATACGGGCGTTTTCCTGCGCCAGTTTCATGCGGGCTTCGTTTTCCATGATTTCGGCCGTGTAGCGACGGCGCACTTCTGTCATGGGCAGTTCGACGACTTCGGTCTGCTGCACATCGCGCAGCGCTTGTTCGCCGTAGCGCAGCCAGATCCAGTTGACGTCCAGCAGTTGCGCCAGCTTGCGCAGGTTGCCGTAATCGATTTCGCCGCCGCGCGTCCATTTATGTACGGCCGTGCGCGAGACGTCCAACGCGTTGGCCACGGACTGCAAGGAGAGTTTGCGGTGTTCCAGTAATTCTTTGAGGTGAAGTGAAAAGCTGTTTTCCGTCATGACGCTGCTGTCCCCGGCCAACAATCAGTATAGCTGAGGGTCCCATAATGCAGCGCCTTCTATTGACAGTGAAAATGCAATGCGGTAGCGGTTCTTTGTGGGCTTCTGCGCGGCCATGTTTCACGCATCCTGGCCGCGCTTGCCTGCACTCAGAGTATCGACAATGGGTATTCGAAAATCAGGCGGAACTGGTTGGATGATGCGCCTGATGTGCCCTGGGTCATGCGGTGCACGGCATAGCGCAGCCGCATCGACAGGTTACGTGCGCTGCCGGACTGCACGACATAGCGCAGGTCCACGTCGCTTTCCCAGTGCTTCTCGCCGTTGGCATAGTAGGCATAGGGGCTGGTTCGATCGAGGTGGTTGCCGTCCGCACCGGAACCCCGCACGTAGCGCAGTTGCATGCTGGCGCCGGGAATGCGGGCAAGGTCCAGCTTGCCCAGGTCCAGTACGTAGAAGAAGCCCCACGATTTTTCATGCGGACCATTGAAGTCGGCCAGCTGCGATGAGTTTGGCAGGTATATCGAGTCGTGATAGGTGCCCGGTCCCATGCCCAGGTAATCCAGCGGCTGGTCGCCATGCACCTGCTGGCGTGCCACCTTGAAGGTGTGGGCGTCTGCGACGTAGGACAGCGTCAGTCCCCAGGCCGTGACGTCGATGTCACCGGCGCGCTTGGCGCCGCTATCAAGGGACCGGTAAGCGGACAGGTCCAGGTTCAAGGTATCGTCGCCGGGCATTTTCCAGCCGTGGCCCGCGGCGAGATAGAGCTGTTTCCAGATATCCCGGAATTCACTGCCATACGCGCTGAAGCGGGTGGACGCGTCCAGGTCATGGCGGCCGCCCAGGAACAGTACCTGGTCGGTGCTGACGCCGGCATACGAGGCGTAGAAGCGGCCGTCGTGGCTGACCTGGTTGAAGTCGCGGGCTTTTGTCATGCGGCCCGCTTCCAGGAACAGATCCTGCCGCGGCTGGCTGGTCAGCCACAGGCCGGTGGCCGACGCGGGCAACAGCCGCGTGTCGGCGGGCGCGAAGACCGGGTTGTAGGGGCGCAGATTGTTGCCATAGCGCAGTTCACTGGCAAACCCCTTCAGCTTGAATGCGCCTTCGGCGGTGCTGGATTCGTCGTGTACCCCGCCATGACCGTCCGGCACCAGGACGCCGGCGCGGCCGACATGTGCGCTGTCACCGCCCAGGCGCACCACGCCGTAGGCGTTCAGATCCACGCCCACGCCCACCGGACCGGGCGTGTAGCCGGACTGGAACGCCAGCCGCAATGCCTGGCCCCATTCGCGGTTGTCCGGCAGGCCATTTTTGCGATCGTGGTTCCAGTAGAGGTTGCGCAGCAGCAGGTTCAGTTGCGAGTCCTGGACAAAGCCCGGGGGGTGAGCCGGCGCTTGCGGCGGGGTCTGCGCGGTCTGCGCACTAGCCGGCGCAGCGAGGATTGCGGAACCGAGGAACGAACTGCAAATCAGCTTTCTCACGATTGTTCTCATTGGGCGGGGCAAAAAGGGGGCCACGCCGCTTGCCGGTCGGCAAGCGGACGGGGGATGACGGGGGAGGGAGATTGGCCGGGCGGGGCCAGGCTTACAGGTCGAGCACGAGACGATCTCCGTGCGCGCGCGACACGCAGATCATCATGGTCTGCTGTGCCGCTTTTTCCTCGTCGCTGAGGTATTGGTCGAAGTGTTCGGCCTGGCCTTCCAGAATGCGGGTCTCGCAGGTGCCGCACACGCCTTCGCGGCACAGGCATTCCACCTGGGCCGCGTTGGATTTTTCGATCGCCTGCAAGATGCTGCAACCCGCGTCGACGCGCAGCTCGGTGCCGGAACGGGCCAGTACGACCGTGAATGCCCCGCCCGTGGCGGGCGCTGCGGCGAACTGTTCCCAGTGCACGCGGGCAGGCGGAATGCCGGCCGCGTCGGCCGCGGCGATGACTGCGTCGATCAGCGGCCTGGGGCCGCATACATAGAGGTGGTCAGTGTCTTGCAGGCCCTGCGCCAGGCCGGCCAGATCCAGTTTTTCCCCCTGGCTGTCGACATGGAAGCGGACGTGGTCGGCGTACGGACTGGCGAGCAGGTCGTCGCGGAACGCGGCATGTTCCGGCGCCCGGTAGGCGTAATGCAGCTGGTAGCGGGCCGCGCGTCGGTGCAGTTCGGGCAGGTGGGCGAGAAACGGCGTGATGCCGATACCCCCGGCCACCATCACGTGGCGTCCCGGGCTGTTGTCCAGCGCGAACAGGTTGTTGGGTGCGGTGATGACCAGCTCGCTGCCGGGCCGCACCTGTTCATGCATGAACGCCGAGCCGCCTCGCGATTGCTCTTCGAGCCGCACGCCGATCTGGTAGCAGCGGGTATCGGCCGGGTCGCTCATCAGCGAATAGGCATTGTTGAACTGCTTGCCGCGCGAATCGCGCATCTGCACGATGACGTGGCTGCCGCCAGTGAACGACGGCAGCGGCTCGCCATCCCGGCGTTCAAGGGTGAAACGCTTGACCCGTTCGCTGGCCTGTTCGACGCGAGTGACACGCACGTCGATGTTTTCGTGGGATTTAGTCATGGAGCATCTCTGCGCAAGCCTTAGACGGCCTGGCACACGTATTTCATTTCCAGGTAGTCTTCGATGCCATGGCGCGAGCCTTCGCGCCCCAGCCCTGATTGCTTCACACCGCCAAACGGCGCGACCTCGTTCGAGATCATGCCGGTGTTGATGCCGACCATGCCGTACTCAAGCTGTTCGGCGACACGCCACACGCGGCTGGCGTCGCGCGTGTAGAAGTACGCGGCCAGGCCGAATTCGGTGTCATTGGCCTGCCGAATGACATCCTGCTCGTCATGAAATCGCACCAGTGGTGCCACGGGGCCGAAGATTTCCTCGCGCAGCACCCGCATGCCCGGCCGCACGTCCGCCAGCACGGTGGGCGCCATGAACGTGCCGCCCAAGGCATGGGGGTCGCCGCCGGTCAGCAGGCGTGCGCCCTGGGCACGGGCGTCGTCGATCAGGCGTTGCACCTGGGTCAGGGCCTTGGGGGTAATCAGCGGGCCGATCTGGCTGTCGGCCTGCAGGCCGGCACCGACGCGCAACGCGGCCGCCTTGGCGGCAAACCGGCTGGCGAATGCGTCATGGACGGCGTCCTGCACGTAGATGCGGTTGACGCAGACGCAGGTCTGGCCGGCATTGCGGTACTTGGCGGCAATGGCGCCTTCGACGGCCTCGTCAAGATCGGCGTCGTCGAAGACGATGAACGGTGCGTTGCCGCCCAGTTCCAGGGACAGCTTCTTGATGGTGGGCGCACATTGCGCCATCAGGCGTCTTCCCACGGCGGTCGAACCGGTAAAACTGAGCTTGCGGACGTCAGGGTGGCGGGTCAGTTCGCCGCCGATGGCCACCGCGTCGCCGGTAACGACGTTCAATACCCCGTCGGGGACGCCGGCCTGCGCGGCCAACTCGGCCAGGGCCAGCGCGGAGAGCGGCGTTTCGTTCGCGGGCTTGAGCACCATGGTGCAGCCGGCAGCGAGGGCCGGCCCGACCTTGCGGGTGATCATTGCGGCCGGAAAGTTCCAGGGGGTAATGGCGGCGCAGACGCCGATGCCCTGACGCATGACCATCAGGCGGCGATCGGCGCGTGGCGCCGGAATCAGTTCGCCATAGACGCGCTTGCCCTCTTCGGCGAACCATTCCAGGAACGATGCGGCGTAGCGGATTTCGCCCAGCGCTTCGGCCAGAGGCTTGCCTTGTTCGCGCGTCATCAGTCGTGCCAGTTCAGCGTCGTGCTGGATCATCAAGTCGAACCAGCGGCGCAGGATCTGTGAGCGTTCTTGGGCGGGCCGGGCGCGCCATGCGGGCAGCGCGTCGCGCGCGGCGATGATGGCGCGGCGGGTTTCGGCTTCGCCCATGTCGGGTACCTGGGCCAGAGCCTGGCCCGTGGCGGGGTCGGTCACCGTGATGGTGGCGTGGTTGTCGGCGTCGCACCAACGGCCGGCAATGAAGGCTTGTTCGCGAAGCAGGGGAGATTCGGTCTTGCGCATGGGAATCCTGGGCGGAAAGGAAAGCGGCGGGCCCGGGCAGGGAAGGCACCGGGCCCGCGGTCAGGTCAAGGGCGGTCTTGGTGTGCTTGCGCGACCAGATGGTGGAAATGCGCGATGCCGTGTTCGCTCTGGCCGCTGCGCTGGCGGTCGACCATGATGCGGCCGCGGCCACGGTAGCCGCGGGATTTCAGCCCTTTTTGCACGCTTTCCACCAGACGCAGGTCCTCGGGACGGAAGACGTCGCGGTACCACTCGATCAGGGATTGCTGTTCCGCGGTCAGTTCCTTGTTGAGGAAGTAGATGTCGTAGTGCTGCAGGGTGACGCCGGCGCTGGACGGAAACTCATAGATGACCGTCATGAAATTTCCGCCGGGCGGCACGTTGAACATGGTGCACGGCCACGCCCAGAAGCCCGCGAACGAGGGGTCCTTGACGCTGTCGTCGAATTGGAAAGACTTGGGGGAAGACTTGGCGATGCCGAACTGCAGGCTCCAGTTGCCGTGCATGGTGTGCGTGTATTGGCCGACGTCGACGGAATCGGCAAAGCCCGGATGGGCCGGCGCGCAGTGGTAGCACTCCATGTAGTTGTCGACGATGCTTTTCCAGTTGGCGGGGGTTTCGGTGACGAAGCGGGCCGCCAGGTGCAGGTCGTCGATGACCGGGCAGGCTTGACGCAGGCGCGCCTGCAAGCCGGGCAGCTGGGTCTCGACCGAACCGGCGTCGGGATTCATGTTGATGAAGATGAAGCCGGCGTATTCCTCGACGCGCAGCGCGACCAGGCTGGAATTGGCCTTGTCGAAGTCGACCACGTTGTCGCAGTTGCGGGCGTGGGCCAGGTCGCCATCGAGCTTGAAGGTCCAGGCGTGATACGGGCAGGTGATGACGTTCTTGGCCTTGCCGTCGCCTTGCAGCAGTTGGTGGCCGCGGTGGGGGCAGACGTTGTAGAAGGCGCGCAGCACGCCGTCGCGGCCGCGCACGACGATGATGCTTTCGCCGATGACGTCACGGGTGATGTAGGCGTTGTTTTCCGCGACTTCGCTGCGGTGACCGACGCAGATCCAGCTGTCGGCAAAGATCTTCTCTTTTTCGTATTCGTAGATGGCGTCGCTGGTGTAGTAGCTGGCGGGGATGGTGTGGGCCACGTCGGCGTTGGTGCAAAAGTCGGCGGGCAGGCGTTCGATGGTGTTCGTGTTGGGGTTCATGATGGTCTCCATGGTTCGGGAAAGCGGGGGTCAGGCCCGGGGGACGGGCATGGCGGTGGGGGCGGTGTGCGGGGCAGCGGCTTGGGCGGGCTGGCCGTCGGCGGGGTCGTTCGCGGCCAGAAGGCGCGCCTGTTCTTCGATCTGTTGCGTGGACAGGGCGCCATAGTCTTGCGACAGCCAGCGGAACAGGCCGAACAGCTTGATTCCCAGCACCAGCAGGAACGGGATGGTCGTGAGGACCACGGCGGTCTTCATCGTGTTCAGCGACACGTGGGCGAACAGCATGGCCAGCGGCAGCAACGCCAGCATCACGCACCAGAACAGGCGCAGCGTGGGGCTGGGGTCTTGCCCTTCTTTCAGGTTGCGGGTGCTGGTGGCAGCAATGGCGTAGCCCACGGCGTCCATGTGAGAGGCGCAGAACACGGCCATGATGAAGAGGAAGGCCGCCAGGAACACGCCGCCCCAGGGCAGGCTGGTCAGCAGGGTGACCACCGCGGTTTCGCCGCTGTGCTCGGCCAGCAGGCGGGGCACGTCGACCGCCTGGGTCAAGTACTGGTGCATGCTGAAGCTTTCCAGTGCGCCGAAGAAGAACCAGCAGCCGGCGCTGCCGCCCAGCACCAGCGCGGCGATCACTTCCTTCATCTTGCGGCCGCGGGACACGCGAGTGACGAACATGGCCACCCCCGGCGCGTAGGAAATCCACCACAGCCAATAGAACACCGTCCAGCTGCGCGTGAACTCGCCATCGCCGGACGGATCGGTGAACAGGCTCATGCGCACCCAGTTCTGGATCATCAGGCCCAGGCCGTTGGTGATGTTGTTGACGGTGAATTGCGTGGGGCCGACGACCAGCACGATGGCGGAATAGGCCAGGGCGCCGATGCAGACGATTTTGCTCAGGCGCTGCATGCCGCCGTCGATGCCGACGTACGAACTGAGCGAGAACACGACCGAGATGATGGCGATGACGATGAACTGGCTGGTGAAGGTGTCCGGCATGCCGGTCAGGGCGGACAGGCCGCGGGTGAGCGTCGAGGCAGTCAGCGCCAGCGACACCGTCAGGGCGCCGAACATGGTGAAGACGAAGATCAGGTCGACGACGCGCCCGACCCAGCCGTTGGCGCGCAGGCCGGTGACGGCTTCGACGATGGACGCCATGCCCAGGCCGCTTTTCTTGCGGACGTGGAAGTGATACGCCAGGGCCAGCGACGCGATGGCGTAGAGCGCCCAGGCGCTGATGCCCCAGTGGAAGAACGAGTAGCTGATGCTGTACTCAAGCGCGTCGCGCGACCCCGCCGCCAGGTGCAGCCCCGGTGTCTGGTAGTAGTAGGCCCATTCCATGACGCCCCAGTACAGGGTGGATGAGCCCATGCCGGCACAGATGAACATGAACACCCAGGTGGCGGTGGCGTATTCGGGCTTGCCGCTGCCCAGGCGGATGTTGCCGTACTTGCTGAAGGCGAGATACCCGGCGGCCAGCGCGGCGGCGAATACGAACACCAGCACCAGGGTGCCGAAGGCGCGGGTGGAAAAGTCGAACAGCGTGCTGGCGAAGGTCTCGGCCGCGGCGGGGAATGCCGCAAGGCCGATGACGGGAAGGGCGACGGCTACCAGGCTGGCGGCGATCAGGAAAAGGTCTGGCTTTGGGCGGTGCATGGGTTGTCTCCGGCTCCGTTGCTGGCGAAGGGCGGGGCCCTTGCAGCGGCTTTGTTAACTATTGGTTTACATATAACCATAGATTAACCTGGCGGCCAGTTTTCGCCGAGCTAGGGAAAATCCCAGGCCGTCAGGCGAAGCGAGGGGTCGGAAGGACGGCGGCGCCAGGGCGCACGCGGGTTTCAGGCGCGCGGACGGCGCCAGGGCACCCGGGTCGGGCCGGGGTAAATGTCAGACCAACGCCCGAAGTGGGGGGGCCTGCGGTTGCCGTGCGGGTCAGGGCCCGCTGCGGCGGTAGAGGGCCAACGTGCCCGCCAGCCCGATCATCAGCGAACCGCAGACGCGGTTCAGCCAGCGCAGGCCGGCCCCCTGGAAAGCCCGCACCAGCTGGGCGCCCAGCGTGGCATAGGCCAGCATGGTCATGAGGTTCATCAAGGCCAGCACGCAGGCGACGGTCAGGTATTGCGGCAGCAGGGGGGCCTGCGTATTGATGAATTGCGGCAGGAAAGCCGACATGAACAGCAGCAGCTTGGGGTTGGTGACGGCCACCACGAAGCTGCGCAGCCCCAGTTTCAGGCCGGTGGGCCGCGCCGCGCCCGAGGGGGCGGTCGGCAGGACCAACGCGGCATCGGACCGCAGCATCTTCCAGCCCAGATAGGCCAGGTAGAGCGCTCCCGCCCACTTCAGGAGTTGGAAGGCGACCTCGGAGGCTGCCAGGACCACGCCCAAGCCGGACGCCACCGCGCCCACCAGGATCAGGTCTGCCAGCACCGCGCCCCCCATGCCCCAGCAGGCGGCTCGCACGCCATGGCGCGAGCCGTTGCTCATGGCGAGCAGGACGGTCGGGCCGGGCGTCACGATGGCGACGGCCGAGGCCAGGATGAACAACAGCAGCGTGGCGGTGGACATGGCGGGCTCCGTGGCAAGCGGCCAGTGTGACGCCGGCAGGGCGGTTCGTCCAGCGGCGGCGGGGCGCAAGCGCGCCCGGCCGCAGGGTTGCCCGGGGCAGGCAGACCGCGCCGGGCTACCATAGCGGTCTTATCCTCTGATTTCCTGCCATGTCCACGCGTTCCGACTCCCCCCATCTCGCCCCGCCGCTGTCCGCCGTTCTGCTTTCCAGCGCGGGGGTGGTCGAGCAAGTCCTGGACGGCCGGTCCCTCACCGACGCGCTGACGGACGTCGAATCGGCCTTGCGGCCGGCCACCCAGGCGGTGTCGTTCCATGCCATGCGTTACCTGGGCTGGGCCGACGCGGTGGGCCGAGAGCTGGTGCAGCGCTATCCCAACGTGCTGTTCGAGTCGCTGCTGCTGGTCTCGCTGACCCTGCTCAAGGCCGAGGGTGATGCCGCAGCCGCCTTGCCGGGCATGCCGGTCTACGCGCCGCACACGGTGGTGGACCAGGCCGTGACGGCCGCGTCCAATACTCGCAGCCTGGCCTCGTTCAAGGGCCTGCTCAATGCCTGCCTGCGCCGCTTCCTGCGCGAACGGGCGGCGCTGGACGCCGCCGTGGCGGACAGCCCTGAAGCCCAATGGAACCACCCGGGCTGGTGGGTCAAGCAGTTGCGCGTGGCCTACCCGCAGCAGTGGCAGGCCATCCTGCAATCGGCCAACGTCCCGGCGCCGCTGACCTTGCGCGTGAACCGCCGCCGCGCCAGCCGCGAGCAGGTGCTGGCGGCTTTCGAGGCCGCTGGCCTGGCCGCCGATCCCGTGGGTGTGGCCGGCGTGGTGCTGGCCTCGCCCAAGCCCGTGACCCAGTTGCCCGGCTTTGCCGAAGGCTGGTGGTCGGTGCAGGACGCCGGCGCGCAGCGGGCTGCGGAACTGCTGGCCCCGACCGACGGCATGCGCGTGCTGGACGCCTGCGCGGCGCCCGGCGGCAAGACCGCCCACCTGCTGGAATTGGCCGACATCGACCTGCTGGCCCTGGACGCCGACGCCGACCGCCTGGTGCGGGTCGGCCAGAATCTGGATCGCCTGGGCCTGTCGGGCGACCGCGTGCGCCTGCAGGCGGCCGACGCCGCCGACCTGGACGCCTGGTGGGACGGCAAGCCGTTCGACGCCGTGCTGGCCGACGTGCCCTGCACGGCATCGGGCATCGTGCGTCGCCACCCGGACATCCGCTGGCTGCGTCGCGAAAACGACGTGCGCCGCACCGCCACGCTGCAAGCCCGGATCCTGGACGCGCTCTGGACCACCGTGGCGCCGGGCGGCCGCCTGCTGTATGTGACGTGCTCGGTGTTTCCGATCGAGGGGGCGCGCCAGGCGCTGGAATTCCTGCAGCGCCATCCCGAAGCCCAGCGGCTGGACGCGCCCGGCCAATTGCTGCCAGTTGCGGTCGATGCAACACCTGCGCAGCAACAGGACGGGTTTTTCTACGCCTTGTTTGCCAAGGCGTCGTGAATCGCCAAGAATAGGGGCATGACGGGGTTTCGGTGTCGTATGTCCATCATTTCACGCTTATTTCTGGGGTTGTTGTTCGTATCTGCCTTGCTTTCGTTTGCGCCGGTCGGCCAGGCGCATGCGGCCGAACCGAAAGTCGTGCGCGTCGAACCCGTGGTGCGCGGCGACAAGCTTGAAATCGACGCCGATATCGAATTCGAACTGAATCAGCAGTTGCGCGACGCGGCCCAGCGCGGCGTGCCGCTGTACTTCACGGCCGATCTCACCATCACGCGCGAGCGGTGGTGGTGGTTCGACAAGTCCCTGGTGGACACCTCGCGCACCTGGCGGGTGCTCTATAACGCGCTGACCCGTCAATGGCGGGCCGGGGTGGGCGAGTTGTCCTTCCCGGTGGCCTCGCTGGACGATGCCATGAGCGTCATCCGCCATGTCCGCAATTGGCAGGTCGCCGACGCGGATGACTTCGACGAAGGCGTGGTCTACGGCGGCCAGCTGCGGCTGCGGCTGGATACCTCGCTGCTGCCGCGGCCGTTCCAGGTCAACGCCCTGAACAGCAGTTCGTGGGCCCAAGGCACGCCGTGGACGGACTTCTCGTTCTCGCTCGGCGACAAGGAGAAAGACCCCTCATGAGGCTGCTGCTTCGGCTGGCCCTGATGGTCGGCGCCGTGAGCGGCCTGGCATTGCTGGGCCTGTTGGCATGGTCCACCGGCAACGCCTCGCGCTTTGCCCGCTATTACGACATCCTGCTGGTGCTGAACGGCATTTTCGCCCTGGCCCTGTTCGTCTGGGTGGTGGCGCTGACCGTCCGTCTGGCCCGGCAGATCCGGCGGCGGCAGTTCGGCGCCCGGCTCACAGCCCGCTTTTCCCTGGCGTTCGCCCTGATCGGGGTGGTGCCCGGCGCGCTGATCTATACCGTTTCGGTGCAGTTCATGTCGCGCTCGATCGAGTCCTGGTTCAACGTGCGGGTCGACACGGCGCTGGAAGCGGGCCTGAACCTGGGCCGCGCGGCACTGGATTCCCTGCTGGCCGACCTGGACGCCCGCGCGCGGTCCATGGCGGCCGAACTGAACCGCAATTCCGATACCGGCGTGACCCTGGCGCTGACCCGCCTGCGCGAGGCCAATGGCGTGCAGGAAGCCATGGTGTTCACCGGCAGCGGCCGCATGGTGGCGTTTTCGACCAGCCAGTACGGCCAGCTGCTGCCCGCCATGCCGCCGCCCACCGTCATGAACCAGCTGCGGCTGTCGCGCGGCTATTCGGCCGCCGAGGCCGACGACCCCGTCAAGCCCGGCATGGACAGCGGCCTGCACCTGCGGGTCGTGATTCCCCTGACCGGGCCCGACCGCTACGACAATTTGCTGGGCGCGGCGTCCGAACCCCGCTGGCTGCAACTGCTGCAGCCGGTGCCCGAGCAGATCGCCCACAACGCCAACCTGGTGCAGCAGGGCTTTCGCGACTACCAGGAGCTGGCCTTGTCGCGGCTGGGCCTGCGCAAGCTGTACGGCATCACGCTGACCCTCGCGCTGCTGCTGGCGGCGTTCGGCGCCATCGCCGTGGCCCTGTCGCTGTCCAAGCGGCTGGTGCGCCCCCTGCTCAGCCTGGCCGGCGGCACCCAGGCCGTGGGCGTGGGCGACTACCGCCCGCTGCCCGAGCCGCCCGAGCGCGACGAAGTCGGCCAGCTCACCCGGTCGTTCAACGCCATGACGCGCCAGCTGGACGAAGCCCGCCGCATGGTCGAAAGCAACCGCCAGCAGCTCGAGCGTTCCAACGTCTACCTGGAAAGCGTGCTGTCCAACCTGTCTTCCGGGGTGCTGGTGTTTGACGAGTCATTCCGCGTCACGACCGTCAACCAGGGCGCGCAGACCATTTTGCAGGCCGATCTGCGGTCCGTGATCGGGCGGCCGCTGGAAACCGTGGATGGCATGCTCGAATTTGCGAACATCGTTCGGCAGGCGTTTTCCACCCACGCCGCGGTCGGGTCGGAGCGCCAGCACTGGCAGCAGCAGTTCGAGATCGCGCCCAAGCAGGGCGATACCCCCAATGGCCCGCAGCCCCTGACGCTGCTGGCGCGCGGTACCCATCTGCGGGTGGATGGCCGGGGCAACGGCTACCTGGTCGTGTTCGACGACATCACCGAGGTCATTTCGGCCAACCGCACCGTCGCCTGGGGCGAGGTCGCACGCCGTCTGGCCCACGAGATCAAGAATCCCCTGACCCCGATCCAGCTGTCGGCCGAACGCCTGGCCATGAAGCTGGAGGGCAAGCTGCAGCCCGCCGAGGCCCAGATCGTCGAGCGTTCCACCAACACCATCGTCAACCAGGTGGCCTCGCTCAAGCAGATGGTGGACGACTTCCGCGAATACGCGCGCACGCCGCCGGCGGTGATGCAACGTATCGATTTCAATGCCCTGGTGGCCGACGTGCTGTCCTTGTACGGCTGGGATCCCGATGGCGGCGCGCCTGCCCGCGTAGCCGGGAAAGCCCTGAATCTGGACGTCAACCTGGGACCGGACCTGCCAGCCATCGAAGGTGACCCGACCCAGTTGCGCCAGGTGATCCACAACCTGCTGTCCAATGCCCGCGACGCCATTGCCGAGAAGGGCGGCGAGGGTCGCGTCAGCGTCACGACCCAGCTGATGCGCAGCGAACAGCCCGACCGCGCCGACCACCAGGCCCTGCGCTTCACGGTGGCCGACACCGGCCCGGGCTTTCCGCCCCAGGTCATGCAGCGCGCCTTCGAGCCCTACGTAACCACAAAGTCCCACGGGACTGGGTTAGGATTGGCAATCGTACGCAAGATTGTGGAAGAGCACGGTGGGCGAATCGACCTTGCGAACCGCAAGGAAGGGGGCGCGCGGATTTCCATCTTGTTGACCCGGCTTGCAGCCGGGTCCGATACTATGGACGCGACCGCGCAAGAAAAGGATAATGCGGCTACGCAATAGGTGGATGCTTTATGGCCAGAATTCTGGTGGTTGACGACGAAGTCGGTATTCGCGAGCTTTTGTCGGAAATCCTTTACGACGAAGGACACACGGTCGAATTGGCCGAAAACGCGGCGCAAGCGCGCGCCGCGCGCCTTCGCATGCGTCCCGATCTGGTGTTGCTGGACATCTGGATGCCCGACACCGATGGCGTGAGCCTGCTCAAGGAATGGGGCTCGCAGGGTCTGCTGGACATGCCCGTCATCATGATGAGCGGCCATGCCACCATCGATACGGCGGTCGAGGCCACCCGCATCGGTGCGATGGATTTCCTGGAAAAGCCCATTACGTTGCAGCGTCTGCTCAAGACCGTGGCCGCCGGCCTGGCCCGGGGCCGGGCGCCGCATCCGGCACCGGCCGTGGCGCCGGCCGCGGCCAGCGCGACCGTCGCCCTCGAAGACGAACTCGATCCGCCCGTGCTGTCGGCCGCTCCGGCCAACGAAGTCCCGGTCACCGCCAACGGGCAACTGGGCAGCATTTCGCTGGACCAGCCGCTGCGTGAAGCCCGGGACGAATTCGAACGCATCTACTTCGAATACCACCTGGTCCGCGAAAGCCACAGCATGACGCGGGTGTCCGAACGCACCGGCCTCGAGCGTACCCATCTTTACCGCAAGCTCAAGCAATTGGGCATCGAATCCGCCCGCAAGCGGGGCGCATGAAGATCCTCATCATGGGCGCTGGTCGCGTAGGCACCAGCGTGGCCGAGAACCTGGTGTCGGAACAGAACGACATCACGGTCATCGACTCGGACCCGGCCCAGCTCCAGTACCTGCAAGAACACTTCGACCTGCGGGTCGTCCATGGCGACGGCTCGCAGGTGTCGGTGCTGGAAGCCGCCGGCGCCGCCGACACCGACTTGCTGATCGCCTGTGCCGCGTCCGATGCCGCCAACATGGTGGCCTGCAAGATCGCGCGGCAGCTGTTCAACATTCCCCGCCGCATCGCCCGCATCCGCTCGGCCGAATTCCCCGAACACCCTGAACTGATGAGCGAAGAGGGCTTCTGCATCGACGCCATCATCAGCCCCGAGCGCAGCGTCACGACCTATCTGCACAGCCTGATCGAGTTCCCCGAGGCGCTGCAGGTGGTGGAATTCGCCGAGGGCCGCGTCAGCGTGGTGACCGTGCGCGTCGGCCATGGCAGCCCCATGGCCCACCATCCCGTGGACAAGCTGCGCGAGGTCTGGCCCGACGTCACCGCGCGCGTGATCGACGTGCTGCGGGGTGGGCGGCCACTGCGGGCCGGCGCCGGCACCGTCATTGCGCCGGGCGACGAGGTGGTGCTGGTGGTGGACACGCGCCACGCCCGCCGCGCCGTGCGCCAGCTGCGCGAAGCCGAAAAAGCCGTGCGCCGCGTGATGATCGCGGGCGGCGGCAATATCGGCCTGCGGTTGGCGCGCGCGCTGGCCGAAGAAAACTACAGCGTGCGCATCATCGAGCGCGATCTCAAGCGCTGCGAGTACCTGGCCACCCAGTTGCCCGACAGCGTGCTGGTGCTCCATGGCAGCGGCACCGACGAGGCCCTGCTCGAACGCGAAAACATCGAAGACATGGACACCTGGCTGGCGCTGACCAGCGACGACGAGGACAACATCATGTCGTCGCTGCTGGCCAAGCGGCTGGGCGCACGCAAGGTGATCGCGCTGATCAACCGGCAGGCCTACGGTGAACTGATGCAGGGCAGCCATATCGACATCGCCGTGTCGCCGTCGCAGGCCACCATGAGCGAACTGCTGCGCCACGTGCGCCGGGGCGACGTGGCCGCCGTGCACCGGCTGCGCCAGGGCGTGGCCGAGGCGCTGGAGGCCATCGCCCACGGTGACCGCTCCACTTCCAAGGTGGTGGGCCGCCGGGTCGGCGAGATCAGCCTGCCCAAGGGCGCCAGCATCGGTGCCCTGGTGCGCGAAGACGAAATCATCCTGCCTGATGCCGATACCGTGATCGAAACCGACGACCACGTCATTGTCTTCGTGCCCTCGCGCAAGCAGATGCCGCGCGTGGAAAAGCTGTTCCAAGTCTCGGCGTCGTTCTTCTGATGAGCCCGTACGCCTCCCTTTGCCGCGGGCCCGGGGCAGCCGGATAACTGCCATGAAGCGCGTCCTGGCCACTCTGCATATCCTGGGCCTGACCATGGTGATGTTCGCCCTCACCATGCTCATTCCGCTCGTGGTCGCCTATGTGGGCGGCGATGCCGCGCGCGACGCCTTCCTGCACGGATTCCTGATTTCCCTGGGCATCGGCGTGGTGTTGGCCGCCGTGACGCGGCGCTCGCGCAGCGAACTGCGGGCCCGCGACGGCTTTGTGCTGGTGTCGGCGGTATGGGCCGGCCTGCCGCTGTTGGCCGCGATTCCGCTGCTGATCTATTTCCACCGCGCCGGGCTGCCGCTGTCGTTCACCGGGGCCTATTTCGAGGCCATGTCCGGGCTCACTACCACCGGCGCCACCGTGCTGACCAACCTGGATGCGTTGCCGGCTTCGATCAACCTGTGGCGCGCGACGCTGATCTGGATCGGCGGCATGGGCATCCTGGTGCTGGCGGTTGCGATCCTGCCGCTGCTGGGCGTGGGCGGCCACCAGGTGGTGCGGGCCGAGACGCCCGGCCCCATGAAAGACGAGCGGCTGACCCCGCGCATCGCCAGCACGGCCAAGGCCTTGTACGCGGTGTACTTCGCGTTTTCGATCCTGTGCCTGCTGTCGTACCGGGCAGTCGGGCTGTCCTGGTTCGAGGCCTGGTGCCACATGGCCACCACCATGGGCCTGGGCGGGTTTTCCACCTGGGACGATGGTTTCGCGCATTTCGATTCGGTGGCGGTCGAAATGGTGGCCATGGTGTTCATGCTGATCGCCGGCATCAACTTCGCCACCCACTTCAATGCTTTCCGCCAGCGTAGTCCCCGGGCCTATCTGCGTTGTCCCGAGGCCATCCCGTATCTGGTGATCGTACTGGGCGTGGGCTTGGTGATTTCGGTGTTCCTGTACGTCAAGGGCGTGTACCAGGAACCCCTGCAAGCGCTGCGCTACGGCATGTTCAACACCATTTCCATGGCCACCACCACGGGCTATGCCAATACCGATTTCGCCCAGTGGCCGCTGTTCGCGCCGTTGACCATGCTGCTGCTGTCGGGCTTTGCGACGTCGGCGGGGTCGACCGGAGGGGGCATCAAGATGATCCGGGCCATCCTGCTGGTCAAGCAGGCGCGCAACGAGCTGGTAACAATGTTGCATCCGCACGCGGTCAGTCCGGTGCGGATCAACGGCCGGGCGGTGGAATCCCGGACCATGTCGTCGGTGCTGGCGTTCATGCTGTTCTACGGCCTGTCCATCGCCGTCTTCACCAGCCTGCTGCTGCTGTCCGGGCTGGACCCCATCACGGCCTTCTCGGCCGTGTTCGCCAGCGTCAACAACACCGGCCCCGGCCTGGGCCCGGTGGGCCCGATGGGCAATTTCGCGGTGCTGTCCGACTTCCAGATCTGGGTCTGCACCTTCGCGATGCTGATCGGACGGTTGGAACTCTTGACGGTCCTGGTGCTGTTCACGCCCATCTTCTGGCGGAAATAGAGGGCCCCCCACGCTGCACACGCTATGCGTGTTTGCTGCCCCCCGAGGGGGCGACCCCGCCTTGGGGCGGCCCGGCGGCGGGGTGTGGACCCCCACGCTGCACACGCTATGCGTGTTTGCTGCCCCAGCAGGGCGGCCATTTTTCTTGCGCATTTTGTGCGGGTAAACCCGAATAAGGGTTATCCCACCCCCTTCCAAAAGGCCCGTCCAGACTGCGATTTCGGTCGCCTTGGGCCGGGAAGCCCCATCGTTTCTAGCTTGTGAGTGCTCGCTCACTCTGTTCTAGAGGGCAAAACCGAATGCTTCGCGATGTTGCACACAAATGTCACTATTTTCAATCGTTTTGCCACAAACATGCGGCTATTATGCGTTCACAAGCCGCCGTCTAGCGCCCCCCGGGAAGTTGCCGGGCTTCAAGGTCGAACGGCGCACCCCCTCATCACACATTCGAAGGAGTCCGAGATGGAACAGATCCCGTTCATTTCGTCGGCCCCCAACACCCTGGGCATCGAACTCGAGCTGCAACTGATCGACCCCCGCAGTTTTGACCTTACCGCAGCCTCGGACGAGCTGCTGGCCCAGATGGCCAACCACCCCATCGCCGACCGCGTCAAACCGGAAATCACACGGTCCATGATTGAATTGAATTCCTCGGTGCACGAGCACCCGATGGGCCTCTTGGCCGAAATGCGCGAAATGCGCGACGCCCTGGTGGAAGCGGCCGACGCCGTTGGCGTTTCCGTGGCAGGCGGTGGCGCTCACCCCTTCATGCGCTGGCAAGAGCGCTCCATTTCCGACACCCCGCGCTTTCAGTACCTGGCAGAAATGTATGGTTACCTGGCGCGTCAATTTACGGTGTTCGGCCAACACATACACCTGGGCGTGAAGAGCGGCGACGACGCCATCAAGCTGCTGCGCCGCCTGTCGCCCTATGTGCCGCACTTTATTGCGCTGTCGGCCTCGTCGCCGTATTGCGAGGGCGTGGATACGCTGTTCTCGTGCTCGCGCCTGAATGCGGTCAACAGCTTCCCGCTGGCCGGGCACATGCCGCCCGAGGTCAAGGACTGGTACCAGTTCGAGGCCCATCTGTCGCAACTGCGCGCCTACGGCCTGGCCGAGAGCATCAAGGACCTGTACTGGGACATTCGCCCCAAGCCTGAATTCGGCACCGTGGAAATCCGCGTCTGCGACACGCCGCTGACGGTCGAGCGCGCCTGCCAGATCGCCGCCTTCGCCCAGGCGCTGTCGGTGCTGCTGATGCGCGAGGACGATCCCAGCGACAAGGCCTGGTTGTCGTACCGTAGCAATCACTTCCAGGCTTGTCGTTTCGGCCTGCAGGGCAGCTACGTGACGCCCGACGGTCAGCGTACCCGCCTGATGGACCATCTGCGCGCGCTGTTCCAGCGGTTGATGCCAGTGGCCGAGGAGCTTGGCACGGGCGACATGATTGCCGCGCTGCGCGACGAAGCCATGCGTAGCGGCAACGATGCGCGCTGGCTGCGCAGCCAGTTCCATCGCCTGCGTGATCTGCCGCTGGTGGTGGAATCGATGTCGCAGGCATGGCGTGGCGAGGCGCCCCAGGCCGCGCCGGCTGAGCCGACCGCAGTGTTGCGGCGGCGCATCCGCGCCAATTCCGAGCCCATGCAGCCTCTGTCGGCGGCAGAGCCGGGGGTGACGGCGACCTTGCCGGAACGCCTGCACTAAGCGCAAAGGGCTGGACAGCCGGGTTGACGCAAAGGGCCGCCGCTGGCGGCCCTTTTGCTTGTTGCGGGCTCAGGGCGTGCCGCGCTGGCGGCCGCCGATGGCGCTGACCGACAGCCGGGTTTCCCCCGCGCTGCCGCGATGGGTCGCGGCGCGCCAGGCGTGGCCGTAGGCCACTTCGATGCTCAGGGCGATGACGCCATCGGGTCGGCGCTGGGATTCCAGCGCCGCGCACAGGCGCTGTTGCCAAGCCCGCCCGACCAGCCCGCCGCGGCGGCCTTCTGCCGGGTTGCCGCCCAGGGCGCGCACGTCTTGCAGCAGTTTTTCGGGGGTGCGGTAGGTCAGGGTCAGGATTTCCTGGTCCATTACCGGGTCTGCGAAACCGTTCTCGACCAGCAGGTCGCCAAAGTCATGCATGTCGACGAAGGCCGGCGTGGCGGTGCGCAGGCCGGCGTCGGTCAGCGCCTGCCGCAGCTCGCGTAGCGTGGCAGGCCCCAGACAGGAAAACATGGCCAACCCGCCCACTTTCAGGATGCGGCGCCATTCGGCCAGCACGGCGTGCGGCTCGCGATGCCAGTGCAGCGCCAGGTTGGACCACACCAGTTCCAGGGATTCCGGCGCCAGGCCGGTCGCGGCCAGGTCCGCGTTGACGAAGCCGACGGCCGGGCCGCGCCGGGCCAGCTTGCCGATCCAGGCGGTCAGGCCGGCGGGGGCGTGGCGCTTGCGGGCGATGTCCAGCAGCGGTTCACAGTTGTCCAGGCCGGTGTAGGCGGCATCGGCATAGCGTTCGCGCAGCAGGGGCAGGTTGTCGCCCGCGCCGCAGCCGGCGTCCAGCATGGCTTGCGGCTTGACGCGGATGTACTGCAGCCGGCCAAGCATGCGGCGGGCAACCTCGCCATACAGGAATTGGGCTTCGGCCAGGTCGCCACGGCGGGCGAACTGGCGTGGCACGTCGGCGGCAACGAGGGGAAGCGAAGGCGGGGTGGCGGGTGCTGGCAGGGACATTTCGGTCGCGCCCGGGCCTGCGGCGCGGGGCGGATCATGATTTCATGGGGGATGGCAGACATTATTGCGCATCCCGGCGGACACCGCCGATTGTCCCTACTGGCCATGGGGCGGGGCCTGCTTGCCCGCGTGCCCGGCGATTGTCCCTTGTGCGGGGCGCGGGTGCGCGGCGCCAGGCTGTGCGACGGCTGCGAGGCGGACTTGGCAATCGATCCCCGGACGCCCCGTTGTCCGCGCTGCGCATTGCGGCTGGGTCTGGCCGCACCGCATTGCACGGCTTGCCTGGCGATGCCGCGGGCCTTCGGGCGGACGATCGCGGCGTTCGACTACGAGCCGCCGGCGGATGCGCTGGTCAGCCAATTGAAGACCCAGTTGCGCCTCAGTGCGGCGCCAGTGCTGGCGCGGCTGCTGGCGCAGTCGGTGCGGCGGTACGAGGCACTGCCGCGTGGCTTGCTGCTGGTGCCGGTGCCGTCCAGCCGAAAGTCGCTGCGCCGTCGCGGCATGAATCCCGCGGCGGAGATCGCGCGTGGCCTGGCGGCGCAACTGACGCTGCCGCTGGCCTGCACCGCGCTCAAGCGGCGCCGCGAGACGCCTGGGCAGACGGCGCTGGGACGGCAGGCCCGGGTACGCGGGCCAACGGGAGCGTTTGATTGCGTACGGGATCTGTCGGGGCGCCATGTCGGTTTGGTGGACGATGTGATGACGACCGGAAGCACGGTGCACGCGGCGGCGAAGGCATTGCGGGCGGCGGGAGCGGCCAGCGTGACGGTGCTGGTGGTGGCCCGTACCCCGCGGGCCCCCGGGTAAATCGGCGACAATCCGCTACGCGCGGCCCGTGTGGGTCGCCAGTCTTTCAACGTTTTCGGCCCTATCGCGATGTTCCACGTCATCCTCGTCTGCCCCGAGATTCCGCCCAACACGGGCAACGCTATCCGCCTGTGCGCCAATACGGGCGCGCAATTGCACCTGGTGCGCCCGTTGGGGTTCGAGCTGGATGATGCGCGCATGCGCCGGGCAGGGCTGGATTACCACGAGTGGCAGCCGGTGCGGGTGCACGACACGCTGCAGGAGGCGTTGCAGGATACGGGGGCGCAGGCCTCGCATATCTATGCGTTGACGACGCAGGCGCAGCGTAGCGTGGGGGATGTGCGCTTCGAGCCGGGGGACGTGTTTGTGTTCGGGCGGGAGACCGCAGGGTTGTCCGACGAACACCAGGCGATGTTTGCCCCGCAGCAGCGGTTGCGGTTGCCTATGCGGGCGGGGCAGCGGAGCTTGAATCTCTCGAATGCGGTGGCGGTGACGGTGTTTGAGGCTTGGCGGCAGCAGGGGTATGAGGGTGGGGTTTGAGTTTTGGCGGACTTAGGGGGGGATTGCGTCGGTTTGAGTTCTTGAGCCGCGCGTGACGGGGCAGGCGGGGGGGGGCTGTCTCCTATACAAATCTCCGAGGCCACGAGAACTGTTTGGCCAGCTCGGATGGCGTCCTCTGCTTGGAAAAAAAAAACCACAGCCACAAGGCTACCGTGCTTCAATGTT